>NZ_QQAT01000016.1:0-138313 GCF_003350365.1 Rhodococcus sp. AG1013 | reverse complement strand
CCACTCCGGGCCGTACGGCGCGACAGTGATAACCAGCTTCTCCTGGTTCTCCGGGAACAGTGCGTCATCGTGGAAATGCATTGTGTAACTCCGTTTCTGGACAGATGTGAGGTAGGGAAAGCGGATATCAGAAAGTGCGGTCGCCGATGATCCCGGCGCGTTCCATCTTTCGAACGGCGGGCCAGTAGTCCTGGACCGCGTAGTGCTGGGTCGATCGGTTGTCCCAGATCGCGACGCTGTTCTTCGTCCACCGCCAGCGCACCTGGTACTCCGGGATCGTCGCCTGGCTCTGCAGGTACCGCAGCAGCTCACCGGCGCCCGGGGCGTAGTCGATGCCACACCGGACGTTGTCGGCGGTGTGGTAGTTCGTCAGGTGCGTGGTGAAGCTGTTGACGAAGAGGATCTTCTCCCCCGTCTCCGGGTGGGTACGGACCACCGGATGCTCGGCGTCCGGGAAGCGTTCCTTGAGCTCGAGGCGCCTCTCCATCGGCAGTCGCGCGCCGAACGACGCCTCGATGCTGTGCCGCGCGCGCAGCCCCTCGATCCGCTCCTTGACTCGCTCGGGCAGCCGCTCGTAGGCCAGAGCCATGTTCACCCAGATCGTGTCTCCACCGACGGCAGGGCCCTCGACACAGCGGAGGACGCACCCCATCGGAGGATTCACACGCCACGTCGCGTCACAGTGGAAGGAGTTCTCGAACGCCTCCGGCGGGCTGTCGAGGTCCTTGTAGATCTGCACGAGACCGGGATGATCGGGGTCGCTGCCGACCACCGGATGGTCCTCGAGCGAGCCGAAACGCTCCGCCAACGCGACGTGCTCGGCCCGGCTCATGTCCTGATCCCGGAAGAAGAGCACCTTGTGCTTCAGCAGCAGCGACCGCAGTTCGGCGAAGAGGTCGGCGTCACGGGACACATCGGCAAGGTCGACACCGTGGAGTTCCGCACCGATGCTGCAGGTCAGCGGGCGGGCGTCCATGGGCGAGACGGTCGTCCGGGCTCCTGGCGCAAGTTCGACAGTGGTCATGGCACTCTCCTGTACAAGCTGGAAGTGGTAGGTCGTAGCGCCGTCACGTGCTACGTCGGCACGCCGAACGACGTTGGCTGAATGGGTGTTTCAGGTCAGAACGAGAACACCGAAGAACCGATGCTCTTGCCGGACTCGAGGTCTCGATGGGCCGCCTCGGCCTCTTCGAGCGCATAGTGCTGGTTGATCTCGATGGAGATACGGCCGGCGGCGACATGGCCGAACAACTCGTTCGCCAACTCGGCGCGCTCCGCCGGATCCGCAATGTAGTCGGCCAGTGCCGGGCGGGTGACGAACAACGATCCCTTGACCGCCAACTGCATGGCGTTGATGGGCGGGATCGGTCCCGATGCGGTGCCGAACGCGACGAGCAGACCGCGGCGTGCCAGCGAGTCGAGCGAGGACTCGTAGGTCGATTCACCGATGCTGTCGTAGACGACCGGTACACCCGCGCCGTCGGTGAGCTCACGCACCCGCTCGGCCACGTTCTCACGCTTGTAGACGATCACCTCGCTGCAGCCGTGCGCCTCGGCGACAGCCGCCTTCTCGTCGGTCGACACCGTCCCGATCACATTGATGCCCAGCAGCTTCGCCCACTGGCAGAAGATCAGTCCCACGCCTCCCGCTGCGGCGTGCAACAGGACCGTGTCACCGGCCTTCAACGGGTAGATCCGGCGCAGCAGGTACGACGTCGTGAGCCCGCGCATCGTCATCGCCGCGGCGGTCTCGAACTCGATTCCGTCCGGCAGTGCGATCAGATGCTCGGCCGGCATCACGCGTTCGGTGCTGTACGCACCCAGCGGGCTGCCGGTGTAGGTGACCCGGTCACCCTCCTGGAAGCCGGAGACGCCCTCGCCCACGGCCTCGACGACGCCGGCGGCCTCGACACCCATACCGGCCGGGAGTGCGGCCGGGTAGAGGCCGGTCCGAAAGTAGGTGTCTGCGAAGTTCAGGCCCACGGCCTCGTGCCGGATACGCACCTCGCCGGGGCCGGGATCGCCGACCTCCACCGTCTCCCACTTCAGGACTTCCGGACCACCGGTTTCGTAGAAGCGAATCGCCTTTGCCATTGCTATCTCCTTGTTCGCGAGTTCGTCCGAGTGGACGAACTCGCACACACGGCTGCCGGATCTTCCGGACCGCAACCTTTTCGAACATGTACCCCGCCTCCCCGGGGACGATCCATGCCGTCCCGGTTCGACTCGGCGCTGGAACCGGAACTCGGTTCCGATGTGATTCAGCTGACACGACAGTATCGACTCGGAGGGCATCACACTTACCTCTCAGGGACATATTTCTTGTCATTTCGGGACAGTCGGGATCCAGACCACACCGTCCGTGACACGTGACCCGCCGCACACTTACCCTTGCGGGGCAGTCGGGCACAGTCGAGACGAGGTGACAAGCGTGGCCAGACCCCTCGCGCGATATGCCGCGTTGACCGGATACATCGAGGTCAGCCGGACATTGGGCATCGATCCGGTCCAACTCCTGCGGGCCGTCGGCCTGGATTCGGCCAGCCTCGACCTCCAGGATCGGTGGATTCCGGCATCGTCCGTCGCTCGCCTCCTGGAATTGTCGTCAGCGGCGACCGGGCGCCAGGATTTCGCCCTCAAACTCGCCGAGCGCCGCCGGTTCTCCACACTCGGCCCCCTCAGCGTGAGCATCCGGGAGGAACCCGACGCACGCAGCGCACTTCGCATGCTGATCCGCTACCAGCACATGTACAACGAATCGCTTCACATCCGCATGTCGGAGAAGGACGGGCTCACCGCGATCAGGATCCGGATCGAACCCGGTGAACCGATGATCGTCCGACAGGCAGTCGAACTGGCAGTGGCGGTCACCCACCAACTGCTCCGCAACATGCTCGGCGAGCGCTGGCGCCCCGTGTCGGTCTGCTTCGACCACACCCGGCCGATCGACGATTCGACGCACCGACAGATGTTCGGCGCACCACTGACATTCGACAACGACTTCAGCGGAATCATCACCTACACAGCCGATCTGAACGAACCCAACCGGATGTCCGACCCGCACCTTCGCTCGTACGCGCAACAGTTCCTCGACACTCTGACGACGCCCGAGGAACCCACGATCGCCAACCGTGTGCGCGAACTCGTCGAACTTCTCCTACCGACCGGCCGGTGTTCCATCGACCAGGTTGCGCGTAGCCTCGGCGTCGACCGCCGGACGGTCCACCGCCACCTCGCGAAGTCGGGGCAGACGTTCTCGTCCGTGCTCGATGCCACGCGAACCGAACTCGCGAATCGCATGGTCAGCGGTCAGCGGTACTCGTTCACCGAGATCTCGGAGATGCTCTCGTTCTCGACGCCGAGCAGCTTCTCGCGATGGTTCCATCAGCAATTCGGCGTCAGCCCACGCGAATGGCGCAGACAGTCCCTCACGCCGGCAGAAGCGCCGGCAAACGGCTGACAGCGCGCGACAAATCCGACATCTGTCCCGAAATGCAAAGAACTGCGTCCCCGAGGGATAACCACGAACCGCCAAGTCCGGATAACGTGATCTGCGCCACCTTTCGAGCGAGCCGTATCTCGCATCACATCCATTTCGACCGCCGTGAAACGAGTGCCGCCATGACCACGAACCCCGAGCCGACACCCCCTCCGGCGATCGGCCGTATGCAGCAGCTGGCGGCTTTCGAGTCCGCAGCCGATACCGCCGCTCCCGTGCCCCCGCCGACGTAACCGTCCGTCGTCGCGCACACCCGCCTCCACCACTCCTGTCGCTTTAGGAGCACCCATGGGACTGCCTCCCACTCTGACCGACCAGCCGGTCGAAAGCACCAACGCACCGCACACCGAGACCGTCGACTCCGGACTTAGCAATCGCCGCAGCCGGATGTACCCGTGGATCGTGGCCGGCCTCGCCTTCGCGTTGCTGCTGTCGGACTACATGTCCCGACAGGTCCTCAGCGCTGTCTTCCCGATGCTGAAGGCCGATTGGTCGCTGTCCGATTCCCAGCTCGCCTCGCTCACGAGCGTGGTTGCTCTGATGGTCGGGCTCCTGACCTTCCCGCTGTCGCTGCTCGCCGACCGGTGGGGACGAGTCAGAAGCCTGGTGCTGATGGCCGTGATGTGGAGCATCGCAACCCTCTGCTGCGCGATCGCGTCCAACTTCGAGCAGATGCTGGCGGCGCGGTTCTTCGTCGGGGTGGGCGAGGCCGCATACGGCAGCGTCGGTATCGCGGTCGTCCTGAGCGTGTTCTCCCCGCGACTGCACTCGTCGTTGAGCGGCGCCTTCATGGCCGGCGGATCCTTCGGTTCCGTGGTCGGCGTCTCGCTCGGTGGTGTGATCGCCGTCAACGTCGGGTGGCGCTGGTCGTTCACCGCGATGGCTGTGCTGGGACTCATCCTCGTCGCACTGTTCCGGGCCGTGGTCACCGAGTCCCGGCTCGCAAAGTACGCCGTGCACGACGAACCCGTCGCCCCGTCCGACGGCTCCGCGCCGTCCGCCCCGGTGATCCGGGTCCCCGTGTCCACGCTGTTCACGAACCCTGCCGTGTGGTGCGCTTACCTCGCCGGCGGATTCCAGATGTTCACCGCGGCCGTCCTGCTGTCGTGGACGCCCAGCTTCTTCAACCGGTACTACGGTATGGCGCTCGACAAGGCGGCCGGGGTCGCCGCACTGTTCGTCCTGTTGGTCGGCACGGGAATGGTCGTGTGCGGCATGATCACCGACCGGGTGAGCCGTAGCAACCCGGCACGCAAGTGGATGACCGCCGTCGTGTTCTGCGCGATCTCGCTCGTCGCACTCGGTATCGGATTCCGTCTGGGCACCGGTGCGCCGCAGCTGATCCTGCTCGGTATCGGCGCCTTCTTCTCCGCGGGCTGCTCGGGCCCGACTGCGGCCATGGTCGCCAGCCTCACCCACGAATCGGTCCGCTCGTCGGCACTCGGTACACTCACCATCGCCAACAATGTTCTCGGATTGGCGTTGGGCCCCTTCGTCATCGGCATCCTCGCCGATCGACTGGGACTTCTCGAGTCCCTCAGCCTGGCCCCGCTCTTCTACATCGCTGCCATCGTCGCGCTGCTCGTCGGCAAGCGCCTCTACCCGGCAGGAATGCGCAAGCTCGCATCGCAGAGCACTGCGTCCGCCTGACCCAGCGACCACCGAGACAGTCGGAGACGGAAAGGTACTCATGACCAAGATCTACGCATCGGCGGCCGACGCTGTCGCCGACATCCCGTCCGGGGCGTCCCTAGCCGTCGGTGGATTCGGACTGTGCGGAATCCCGGACGTGCTGATCGCCGCCCTCGCGGCACACACGGCAACGGACTTCGAGGTGTTCTCGAACAACTGTGGAACCGACGGGCACGGACTCGGGATACTCCTCGAAGACAGAAGGATTCGGCGCGTCACGGCGTCCTATGTCGGGGAGAACAGGGAGTTCGCACGGCAGTACCTGTCCGGTGAACTCGAGGTGGAGCTGACCCCGCAGGGCACCCTCGCGGAGAAGCTCCGTGCCGGCGGCGCCGGAATCCCGGCCTTCTTCACACCGTCCGGGGTAGGCACGCCGATCTCCGAGGGTGGGCTGCCGTGGCGGTACGCCGCCGACGGTTCCGTCGCGATCGCCTCTCCCCCGAAGGAGGTTCGCGAGTTCGGTGGCGCTTTCGGCAGCAAGCAGTTCGTGCTGGAGGAGTCCATCGTCGCCGACTTCTCGTTGGTGCACGCCATGGTCGCGGACACGGAAGGCAACCTCGTCTTCAACAAGGCCGCGATGAACTTCAACCCGCTGGCTGCGATGGCGGGCCGGGTGTGCATCGCGCAGGTGGAGGTCATTGTCGAGGCCGGCGAGCTCGACCCCGAGCAGGTACATCTGCCGGGCATCTACGTCGACCGCATCGTGCATATCGGACAGCAGGACAAGAAGATCGAGAAGCGGACCGTCTCGGCCGTGAAGGAGGACGCACGATGACCGCAGTCGTGGAGACCGTCGGGTGGACCCGCGAGCTGATGGCCGCGCGCGCCGCGCAGGAACTGACCACCGGTGAATACGTCAATCTCGGGATCGGTCTGCCGACCCTGATCCCGAACCACCTGCCCGACGGCGTCGAGGTCACCCTGCACAGCGAGAACGGCGTCCTGGGCACCGGCCCCTACCCCACCGAGGACGCCGTCGACGCGGACCTGATCAACGCCGGCAAGGAGACCGTCACCGTCAACGACGGTGCGTCGTTCTTCGACTCCGCTACCAGCTTCGGCATGATCCGCGGCGGGCACATCGACACCGCCGTGCTGGGCGGGATGCAGGTCTCCGCCACCGGCGACCTGGCGAACTGGATGGTGCCCGGGAAGATGGTCAAGGGCATGGGCGGCGCGATGGATCTCGTGCACGGCGCGCGCCGGGTCATTGTGCTCATGGAGCACACGGACAAGGAAGGCTCGTCGAAGATCGTCGAACGGTGCACGTTGCCGCTGACTGGGCGTGCGGTGGTGAACCGGATCATCACCGACCTCGCGGTGATCGACGTGACCGAGTCCGGGCTGGTTCTCGTGGAATGCGCTCCGGGGGTCGACGAGGAGCAGGTTCGCGCCGCGACGGACGCGCCGCTCGCGTGACGTCAGGGTGGGCGGCGATCCCTCGCCGCCCACCCTGCGCGCGTTCAGCTCGTGGCGCGACTGCGCATCGCGTCGACGAAGACCCCGGGGATCTCGGCCGGGGTACGCGCGATGTGGCTGGTTCCGCCGGTCGCTGCCGAGATCTTCTGCAGGACCGCCGCATCGGCGTCGTCGGTGATGCCGATCGTGACGATGATGACCGGACGCGCAGGATCCTGCTCCCGCTTCAACGTCGCCAGCAATTCGTCGAGCGAGATGCTCGACGGATCCTCGTTGGCGCCGTCGGTGAGGAGGATGACGCTGTTGATCGCGCTCGGGTCGTACCCCTCCTTGACGTTCCGGAACGCCGCGAGTGTGGTGTCGTAGAGCCCGGTCCCGCCCTTGACCAGAGACGGCAGCATCCGGACGGCGTCGGTCATCCGCTGCCGGTGACTCACCCCGTCGACCATCTCGTCCATCCGCCGGATCGGCGCCAGTTCCTTGTAGTCCTTCCCGTTTCCGCCGAGCCCGATCGAGAACGCCCACAGACCCAGCTGCGCGTTGTCCGGGAACAGCATGGCGCCGGTCTCACTGGCCTGCACCGTCAATGCGATCCGGGTGTCGGGGCCGGCCGTCTCGGCCATCGAACCCGAGACGTCCTCGACCACCAGTGCGCGCGACGGCAGCGCCAGCACGGCGTAGCGCCGGAGCACCTGGGCCGTGGCGGCGGGATCGGAGACGGTCAGTACGGTGGCCTCCCCGACGCCGCGACCGGCGTCGAGCGGAGCCCGGTCGGGTCCACGGAACCCGCTCTGCGACAAGGCGACCCGTCCCGATTCCGTCCCCATCACCTCGGCCAGCGCGACTCCGGCCGCTCGCGCGTCGGCGTGCTCGGTGCCCGATGCCGTCGCCACCACCGGGTAGTCGAGGAACACCGCGCCCGTGTTCGGGACCGTCACCGCCAGCTTCGTCGACGCGTCGTCCTGGTTGTGCGCCGCCACCTGCTGTTCGGTAGCGATCGCGATGCCGCCGTCCGCGGTGACGGCCGCGAACCGCGCGGAGGCGTCGGTCTGGTGCATGTTGGCGGCCTGCGCCTGCGCGATCGGGACGAGTGCGCCGGGCACGGCGTCGGCGGCGACGGTACCGGCGGCCGCCTCCCAGAGCGCCCCGACGATGGGCGCGACCGAGACGCTGCTCGTCAGCGGATCACCGATCCGCAGCCCGGGCAGTTGCAGCGCGCTCGTCCACGTCGCGAAGAACGGCATTTCCGACTCGCGCGCCGCGATGACCACCGGAGTGGCCGCGACGGATGTGGCCGCGACGTCGAACAGGGTTCCCGTTCCGCTGCTGGCCTTGGCGACCCACTGCGTCGAATCCGGAATCCACAGATCCGGTCCGCCCTGCTGTCCGGGCGCCCCGAGCGGATCCATGCCGGACGCCGCTTCGATTCGAAAGCTGCGGCAACCGAGGTCCTCCGCGGACGCCTCGGTGGTGACGGCGGTGAGCACGGGGGCGATCGACGGGTCGGCCGCCACCACGTACTCGGTGGTCGAGTCGCATCCGCCGCCGCCCAGTCGGTCGAATACGAAGTAGCCGCCGGCGCCCACGACGAGCAGCGCGGCGAGACCGACCGCGCCGTACTTGACGACGGGCGATGTCGATTTCGATTTCGATTTCGTGCGCGACGCGCTGTGACGACCGGCCATGGCTTCGAGACCTCCAGGGAAAGCACAGGGAGCGCTGGTGGGCGGGGTGAACGGACGGGTACCGCCGAATCAGGCGTACAGGGTGACGAACTTCTGCAGGGAGCTTTCGATGTCGCCGCGCAGCGCCTTCGCCACGCCGGAGCCGATGGGGCCGAACAGCGGCGCACCGCCGAGATCGATGTCGAGGGCGACCTTGGCACCCGCGGCCGCCTGATCGACACTCAGGACCAGCCCCAGCTTGACGCCGCCCTTGCCGTCCCCCTTCAGGACCAGGCTGCGTGGCGGGTTGTACTGCTTCAACGTCCACTTCACCCGATTGCGCAGTCCCTTGACCGTGACGACCGAACTGATCGTGGTGCCGGCGCTCAGCTCGGCGGGCAGTTCGCTGCGCCATCCCTCGTGGATGCTGAGCCACTGCTCGAATCCGTCGAGATCAGACGCCTTGGTCCACGCGTCCTCGGGACTCATGGGGACGTCGATCGACACCTTCAGCTTCGCCATTGACGGATCGTAACCAATCAGAAAGGTGACGTACACGACAGCTGTGCCTCGTGCCGCGAGCGCGACACGAGGCACAGCGGGGTGGAACTAGTGCGAGACGGCCTTCTCGACGCCGACGCCGGTGAGCGAGCGGACCTCCATCTCGGCCTGCTTGAACGGGTCCTCGAGCTTGTTGCGGCCGACGTAGGTGCCGACGATGCCGAGGACGAACGCGAGCGGGATCGACACGATGCCGGGGTTGGCCAGCGGGAACCACGCGAAGTCGGCGTCCGGGAACATCGACGACTTGGCACCCGAGACCGCCGGGGAGAACACGATGAGCAGCAGGCAGCTGACGAGTCCGCCGTAGATGCTGAACAGCGCGCCGGTGGTGTTGAACTTCTTCCAGAACAGCGAGTACAGCAGCGTCGGCAGATTCGCGGAAGCGGCGACCGCGAAGGCCAGGGCGACGAGGAACGCGATGTTCTGCCCCATCGCGAGGATGCCGAGGACGATCGCGACGACGCCGATGACCACCACGGTGATCCGCGAGACCCGGACCTGCTCCTCCTCCGACGCCTTGCCGCGCTTGATGACGCTGGCGTAGATGTCGTGCGCGAACGATGCGGACGCGGTGATCGCAAGTCCGGCGACGACGGCGAGGATCGTCGCGAACGCGACCGCGGAGATGATGCCGAGGAAGATCGTGCCGCCGAGTTCGAAGGCGAGCAGCGGCGCCGCCGAGTTCTCCTTGCCCGGGGCGGCGAGGATCTTGTCCGGGCCGACCATCTTCGCGGCGCCGTACCCGAGGACGAGCGTGAACAGGTAGAACGCGCCGATCAAGCCGATCGCCCACGTCACCGAGCGCCGGGCCTCCTTCGCGGTCGGCACCGTGTAGAAACGCATCAGCACGTGCGGCAGACCCGCGGTGCCGAGGACCAGCGCGATGCCCAGCGACAGGAAGTCCAGCCGCGACATGTCGCTGATGCCGTACTTGGCACCGGGCGCGAGCACGTCCCGGCCGGCGACGGCCTCGTTGGCCGAGCCGTTGACCATGTTCTGCGCGTCGGCGAGCAACTGCGAGAAGTTGCCCTTCACCGCGAACAGCACCAGCACGAACATGATTCCGGCGCCGGCGATGAGCAGGACGGCCTTGACCATCTGCACGTACGTCGTGCCCTTCATGCCGCCGATCAGCACGTACACGATCATCAGGACACCGACCACCGCGACCACGACCGCCTGGCCCGCGAAGTCCTTGATGTTCAACAGGAGTGCGACCAGTCCGCCCGCGCCGGCCATCTGGGCGAGCAGGTAGAACAGCGAGACGACGAGCGTCGACAGCGCCGCCGCCATCCGCACCGGTCGCTGCTTCAGCCGGAAACTGAGCACGTCGGCCATCGTGAAACGTCCTGTGTTGCGCAGCAGTTCGGCCACCAGGAGCAGCGCGACCAGCCATGCGACGAGGAAGCCGATGGAGTACAGGAAGCCGTCGTAGCCGTACACGGCGATCGCGCCGGCGATACCGAGGAACGACGCCGCCGACAGGTAGTCGCCGGCGATCGCGAATCCGTTCTGCGGGCCGGAGAACTGGCCGCCGCCGGTATAGAAGTCCGACGCCTTCTTCGTGGTCCGACTGGCCCGGATCACCAGCGTCATGGTGCCGACGACGAACGTCACGAAGATCGCGATGTTGAACAGCGGGTTGCCGACATCGGCGGCCGGTGCCGCAGGCGCCGCCTGGGCGAGGGTGGTGATCACTGTGCCGGTCCTTCCAGTTCCTCGCGGATCGCTGCCGAGCGCGGATCGAGTTCCCGGTTCGCGAACTTCACGTACAGGGCGGTGATGACGAACGTCGTCACGAACTGGCCGAGGCCGAGCACGATGCCGAGGTTGACGTTGCCGAAGACCTTGGTGGCCATGAAGTCCGACGCGTACGTCGCGAGCAGGACGTACACGAAGTACCACGTGAGGAAGAACGCGGTCAGCGGGAAGACGAACCGCCGCAGGCGGCGTCGCAGATCCTGGAACTCGGGGCTCGCCTGCATCTCGACGAAGGCCTGCGCATCGGGGGCAGGCCGTTGCGGCGGCGCTCCCGAGCTGAGATCTGTTGTGGTCACTGCGCGCTCCTAGTTCGTGCGGGGTGTGCGAAGCGACGCTAGTGAGAGCCAGGTCACAGGAGAAGCATGTGGCGCCAGTCACACGCCGAGCTGTCGGCGTGTGCGCCGAACGGTCGCCCGGGCGCGACGAACGGCGGGGCGCCGCGCGCTACATTGCCATCGGCATCGCGATCAGCACCGCGCTCGGTGTCGTCACCGCGGCGCTCACCACCAGGCGTTGGAAGCCCTGACCGGCCGACCGGTCGGCGCAGCGTCGGACTTCTGCACGTACAGCAGGCCCTCCCGCTCCTCCGTCGTCCACGCGCGGATCGGGAGGAGCTTGGGCGAGCCGCCGACGCACTTCCCCTTGCCGTTCCAGCGCCAGAGATGGGCCGGGCAGTCGATGTTGTCGCCGACGACCCGGCCTCGGCTCAGATCGGCGCCCATGTGCGGGCAGCGCGAATCGAGGAGGTGGATGACGCCGGCGCGGTCGGAGAAGGCCACGAGGTCGGTGTCGAATGCCCGCACGGCGTGCGGCTTGCCGTCGCGATAGTCGTCGGCCGATCCGAGGCAGTACCAGTCCGACACAGGGTCTCCTTCTTCCGGGCGTGCACACCCGAGCGCACGCAGACTCGGCCACGCTCGCCGATACCGACGATGCACGTCAATCGCGGGACCCATCCACCGGAACCGGCGTCACAACGAACGAAGGTCGTCCTCGCGGTCGCGGCCCATCCCCAGCCGCTCGGGCGCGTGCATGCGGGTGAAGATCCGGCCGATATCGGCCGACGCCTGCCGTCGGGTCGCGACACTCACGAACACCATTGCCGCGAACGACAGCGGGACGCTCACCGCCGCCGGATACCCGATCAGCACGGACGGCCACCCGTGCCACACGTCGTCCGACGGCACCCCGAGCACCGCGAGCATCGCCGCTCCCCCGCCCACCACGAGACCGACCATCAGTCCCGCCGCGGCCCCGGCGGCCGTCAGCCCGCGCCACCAGATGCCGAGGATCAGCAGTGGGCACAGCGTGGACGCCGCGACCGCGAAGACCAGGCCCACCGAACGCGACAGGTCCAGCGACGTCGCGCCCAACGCCAGCACGAGCGGCACCGCACCGGCCAGGACGGCGGCCACCCGGAAGTCACGGATCCGGCCGCGCAACACGTCGGTGCTCAGCACGCCGGCGATGCTCACCAGCAGTCCCGACGACGTCGACAGGAACGCCGCGATCGCGCCGGCCGCGACGAGCGCCGCGAGCAACTGGCCACCCCATCCCGAGAACACCGACACCGGCAGCAGCAGCACCGCGGCGTCGGACGTCCCGGTGATGAGCAGTTGCGGCACGTACAGCCGGGCGAACACCCCCAACAGCACCGGGAACAGGTAGAACACACCCACGAGCGCGATCACCACGAGCGACGTCAGCCGCGCCGCCCGCCCGTCCGGGTTGGTGTAGAAGCGGACCAGCACGTGCGGCAGGCCCATCGCGCCGAGGAAGGTCGCGAGGATCAGCGAGTACACCTGGAACAGCGGGTGCGGACCACCGAAACCGCCGCCCGGATCGGCCCACCCGGCGCCGTCGGCTGGAGCGCCCGCGACGACGGGCACCGGCGATCCGGCGGGCAGCACCAGCGTCGTCCCCTTGCCGAATTCGTGCCGGCCGGTGCCGAGTTGGACGTCGCCCGCCACCTCTCGGCCGTCGAGTTGTCCGTGCACCGTGACGTCGGTCGGGGTCGCCACCTGCACCACCACATCGGTGGTGATGTCCACCGACGTCTGCGCGGCGACGGTCGGTGGTGCGGGCGCGCCCACCGGCCGCGCGTCGGCGAAGTAGTGCACCGATAGCACCAGCGCCGGGACCGCGACGGCCGTGAGCTTGAGCCAGTACTGGAATCCCTGCACGAACGTGATGGACCGCATGCCGCCACCCACGACGTTGGCGATCACGATCACCCCGACCACGACGACGCCCACCCAACCGGGCACGCCCAGCAGGATGTTCAGCGTCAGCCCGGCCCCCTGCAACTGCGGCACCATGTACAGCCCGCACACCAGGGCGACCACCACCATCGCGATCCGGCGGACCCGCACCGAGCCGAGCCGGAACTCCGCGAAGTCGGGCACCGTGTACGCACCGGACCGGCGCAGCGGGGCCGCGACGAACAGCAGCAGCCCCAGATAGCCGGCGGTGAAGCCGATCGGATACCACAGCGCGTCCGCGCCGTACTTCGCGATCAGGCCTGCGACTCCGAGAAACGATGCCGCCGAAAGATATTCACCCGATATGGCGGCCGCGTTCCATCCCGGACCGACGCTGCGGGACGCGACGAGGAAGTCGGATGTGGTGCGCGCCAGGCGAACCCCGTAGATGCCGATGCCGACGGTGGCCACCGCCGCGGCGACGAGCGCCAGCACCGTCAGGAGCGGAATGGGCTGTCCGGTCATCGGCGCCGCGGCTCAGTCGTCGACCAGGTCGGTGAAGTCCTGCTCGTTGCGCTCGGCGGCGCGGATGTAGAACCAGCCCGCCGCCAGCAGGATCGGGAGCGGCGCGGCGGCGAGGAACCACGGCAGACGGATGCCGAACACCGCGACATCGGCGACGCGGGGAAACAGGAGCAGCAGCACCGGGACGGCGCCGAACGCCAATCCGACCGCGACCGCGACCCGCAGCGCCAGGCTGAGCTGGGCCCGGACCAGCCCGCGGATCATCGCGTCGCCGACCTCGGTCTGCTCCTGCACCTCGACGCGCGTGCGCACGATCCGGGCCCCGCGCCGCTGCGCGAGCACCACCCGCTCGCGTGCGGGTGGGACGGCACCCGGCGATGTCACCTCGACATCCAGTTCTGCCGCGGGCCGCGAATCAGCTTGTCCTTCAGTTCGCGCGTGTGCCGGCGACTGACGGGGAGTTCGACGGCGGGAGCGCCGCCCTGCGGACGCAGACACACCACGAGGCCCGAGCCGACACTCCGGATCCCCGTCACCTCGGACAGCGACACCAGATACGAGCGGTGCACCCGCAGGAATCCGGCGTCGGTCCAGCGGCTCTCGAGCGACGAGATCGGGATCCGGACGAGGTGCGATCCGGTCGCGGTGTGCAGGCGGGCGTAGTCACCGTCGGCCTCCACCCACTTGACGGTCGAGCGCGGCACCAGCGTCGTGACCCCGCCCAGTTCCACCGGGATCACCTCGTCGGCCGCCGACGTGTCGTCGGCCTCCCCGCGGGTGCTGCGGCGGCGCTCGACGATCCGACGCACCGCTTCCGCGAGACGCTCCTCGCGCAGCGGCTTGAGGAGGTAGTCGACGGCACCGAGATCGAAGGCCGCCACCGCCCGGTCCTCGTGCGCGGTCACGAACACCACCGACGGCGGATTCGCGAACTGCGTCAGGATGCCGGCCAGCTCGAGTCCGTCGAGGCCCGGCATGTTGATGTCCAGGAACGCGGCGTCGACGGCGCCGTCACGCAGGATCCGCAACGCGGTGGTCGCATCCCCGGCGGTGAGGACCTCGCCGATGTCCTCACGGGCGCGCAGCAAGTACGCCAGCTCGTCGAGGGCGGGGCGCTCGTCGTCGACTGCCAGCACGGTCAGGAGGCCATCCGAGGGCCCGTCAGAGGTCTCTTTCACAACGAATCCATCGTGCCATGTCGCCGCGGCGAGTCGGACCATGGCGGGCCGATCGACTCGTTCGTGATCAGGCCCGAATGCCGGGCCGGAACTTCGGCACCCGCATGCTGACCTTGGTGCCCGCCCTGGGCGCGGTCTCCACCACCAGCCCGTAGTCGTTGCCGAACGCCGCCCGCAGCCGGTCGTCGACGTTGGCGAGGCCCACGTGGGCGGCCTCGGACACACTGGGCCCGCCGGGACGGGCCTCGACGGCGTCGAGTTCCCCCGAGCGCAGCAACTCGGGGTCCATGCCGACCCCGTCGTCCTCGACGCTGATCACGCAGTCGGTGCCCTCGTCGGAGGCGACGATCGTGACCGTTCCCCCACCCCGTTTACCCGACAGCCCGTGCCGCACAGCGTTCTCCACGAGCGGTTGCAGCGCGAGGAACGGGAGCACGACGCTGAGCACTTCCGGCGCCACCTGCAGTCGCACCTGCAGGTTGTCGCCGAACCGCGCGCGCTCGAGGGTGAGATACCGGTCGACGTTGCGCAGCTCGTCGGCCAGAACGGTGTACTCGCCCGCCGACCGGAACGAGTAGCGCGTGAAGTCGGCGAACTCGAGCACCAGCTCCCGCGCGCGGTCGGGGTCGGTGCGAACGAACGATGCGATGGTCCCGAGCGCGTTGTAGATGAAGTGCGGGCTGATCTGGGCGCGCAGCGCCCGGACCTCGGCGCGGTCGATGCGCGCGCGGGACGCGTCCAGTTCGGCCAGTTCGATCTGGCTGCACGCATACCGCGCGACTTCGGTGAGCGCCCCGAGCATCGCCGGCCCGGGTTCGGTGGTGGTCACGACCCCCAGCACCCCGACGACGCCGGTGCTCTCGACCGACAGCGGCTGCGCGATCAGTGCCCGCACGTCGTGGTCGTCGCCGTTCCGGTCGAGGTCGGTGCGGTCGACGAGAACCCGGCGTTCGCCGTCGATCGCGCGGGCGGCGGCGGCCACGAACTGCCCCGACAGCCCGTCGTGCGGGCCGTTCCACGCCAGCAGATGGCCGTCCGGGCCGGCGATGGCGAGCGACTGCGCTCCGGTGAGCAGCCGCAGGTGCGGCGCCGCCTCCCGCGCGGACGTCTCGTCGAGACCGCGCCGCAGCGGTCGTGCGGCCAGCGACGCCGTGTGCAGGGTGTCGTGGACCGCGCGTTCGGCCGGTGTGGTGAGCACGCGTCTGGTCCGCATCGCGACGACCGTGAGGGCAACGGCGAGCGCGACGACGGTCACCGTCCACACGATGGCGGTCACGGCGCCGCCTGCCCGGCGCACGTGTTCACGACCGGTGCGCCGGCGAAGCGGTCCGCGACCCAGTCGATGGCACCGGGCAGAGCCTTGGAATCGGCGTGCACGTCGTCGGCGCGGTACCGCAGTTCGATCGCATCCCCCTGCCCGCATGCGCGCCCGACCGCGGCGACGGTCCAGTCGGGCCGGATCAGGTTGTCCCGGCCCGCGACCACCACCAGCAGTGGTGCCGCGGCCGGCTGCTGGGGCAGGGCGTCGTGTGCCAGCCACTGACGCATCCGCGCGACGTCGCTGGTGCTGCGCGGCAGCGTGTCGGCGGGTGTCAGATTGAGCGCCACGGACAGTTTCCGTGACGCCAACTCCCCGGTGCAGGACCTGATGACGTCGCGGTTGTCGGCGAGGGTGCCCCGGATGTAGGCGCTCGCGTCCAGGTCGGGGTGGGACACCGACAGACCGTCGAGCAGCATCGGCAGGAAGAACTGTTGCGGCACGTCGAGGGTGACCGGGCCGTCGGAGACGATCGGCGTGAGGTCCGCGGGCGGGGACAGGCTCGCGGCGCCGAGGAACTCGAGTCCGTCGCCGTACCGCGCCGCCTGTTCCGCGGCGGCCCACGACGCCTGACCGCCCTGCGAGACCCCGATCGCAGTCCATCGGGTCGAGGTGTCGGGCACGAGGTTCCGCGCGGCACGGACCGCGTCGATCAGGTTGCGTGCGGCCGTGACCGGCTCGAGGTAAGGGTGCGGGCCGTCGGTGCCGAGGCCCTCGTAGTCGGTGACGGCGACGACGAATCCGCGCGCGAGCAGATCCCGGACCAGCCCGTCGGAACCCAGCAGGTTCGGATGCCCGGACGGCGCACACTCGTCGAGCAGGCCCGTCGTCGGATGCCCCACCGTCACAATCGGCCAACCACCGGGCGGCGCCTGCCCGGGCGGCGCGAACACCGTCCCCGACACCTCGGTGCCGCGGTCGTCGATGCCGGAGGTGGACCGGTAGAGGATGCGGTGGCCGGACAGCCCGGTCCCGGCGAAAGGTTCGTCACGGGTCACGTTGCCGCGGTCGGCGGGATCGGGCAGCGCGATCGCGGAGGTCGTCGGGGCCGCCGACGGGGTCACGCGTTCCGGGGAGTCGGCGGTCGCCGAGCAGCCCGCCACCAGCACCGCGCACGCGAGCGCGGTGAGCGCCATCCGGGTTCGGGTCACGGCTCGATTGTGCCCGTCATCCACGCCTGCGGCGCACTCTCTGCTCCGCGGCGGCTTCCTCGATGTCCCTCGATTCGAGTTCCGCGCGCAGCACCTCGTCGTCGAGGACACCGTCGTCGCGGGCCGTGATCAGCGCGCTGCGCTGCGCCTGCAGCGCCCGTCGCCGGACCGCGTCGAACATTGCGCCGGCGCGCTCGATCTTGGACGCGGTGCCGGTGTCGTCCTCTTCGGCCTCCTCGACCTGGGCCTGGGCGCGGACCGAGACCCGGACGCGATTGAGCGCCTTCTCGAACTGGTCGGGATCCGCACCGGCCGGCGGCCTCGCGGCGACCTCGGCGAGCGCACGGTCGGCCGCGTCGGCGGCGATCGTGCGCGCGAGCAGTGTCTGCTGCCGCCCGCGTTCGAGTTCGGCGGGGTCGGCGACGTCGAGGCGCCGGATCATGAACGGGATCGTCGACCCCTGGATCAGCAGGGTGCCCACCGCGACGACGAACGCGATCGCCTGGATGACGCCGCGCCCCGGGAACGGCTCCCCCGACGCTGTCAGCACCGGGACACCGCCGGCGGCCGCGAGGGTGACGACACCGCGCATGCCCGCCCACGACACGACGAGTTTCTGACGCCAGTTCATTCCGGTCTGTGCGGTGGTGCCGTGTCGTGGATCGAACCGCATCCGTATCCCGCCCCAGTTCAGGAACACCCACATTGGGCGGACCAGGATCACGACGACCAGCACCGCGAACCCGTACGCGAAGACGTGGTGGACGGGCAGTCCCTCGTCGGCGACGTCGTCGATGACGAACTCGAGTTGCAGGCCCATGTAGGCGAAGACGAACATCTCGAGCAGCATGTCGAGCGTCGCCCACAGCGAGCGTTCCTGCAGCCGGGTCGGGATCGACACGTTGGTCGCGTGGTGGCCCATGACGAATCCGGCGACCACGACGGCGAGCACCCCGGAGGTGTGGATCTCCTCGGCGGCAAGGTAGGCCGCGAACGGCAGGACCAGTCCCAGAACGGTTTCGAGCGGTGAGTCGTACATCCGCGCGCGCACGAAGCGCACGACGGTGGCCGTCACGAGGCCGATGACGACACCGCCGACCACCTCGTAGAGGAAGAACAGCACCGGTTGCTCCACGACCACGCGGGTCCCCGCGACGGCCGCGACACCCACGGTGAACAGGGTCAGCGCGGTCGCGTCGTTGAGCAGGCCCTCACCGGTGAGGATGGCGAGCAGGCGTTTCGGCAGCCCGAGCTTGCGTCCCACGGTGACCGCGCTGACGGCGTCGGTCGGCGATACGACGGCGCCGAGGACCAGTGCCGCGCCGAGCGTCAGCTCCGGCACCAGCCAGTCCGCGAAGAATCCGACGGCGAACGCCGTCACCAGAACCAGACCGACACCGAGTCGCAGGATCGGCGCGATGTTGCGACGCAGGCTCGACATCGAGAAATCCAGAGCCGCCGAGTACAGCAGCGGCGGCAGGACCAGCCCGAGAATGATCTCGGGATCCAGCTCCAGCCGGGGCATGCCCGGGATGAACGACGCCGCCGAGCCGACGGCCACGAGAATGAGGGGAACCTGCAGGTCCCGCCGCTTGGCCAGGCTCGTCACCGCGATCGACACGATGATGACGAGCAGTACGAGGGTTCCGTTCACACGACGATTGTGCCGCCGACCGGGCCCCCGTCACTCGCTGCCGCGCCGCCCTGCGCCGGCAGGCCGGCTCACACCGTCATTCCTTCGGGGGCACAACCTTCTTGGCCGCCTCGGCGGCCTTGTCGATCTTGTCGCTGTACTTGCCGCCGGTCTTCTCGTCGGCGATGTCGGCCGCCTTGTCGATCACGTCCTGCACCTTGTCGGAGTGCTCGGCAGCCAGCTCCTGCCCCTTGTCGACCAGTCCCTTGACCGAATCCATGAATCCCATACCGACATCCTCCTCGGGTTCGTCCACGGCCACTGCGCCGCGCAACCAGTTTCACACCCTGGTCGCGGTGTTTTCCACAGCGGGTGCCGTCACCGGCCGCTCAGGCCGGTCCCGGCACCGGCACCGGCACCGGCACCGGACCCGATCCGTCGCCGCCACGCGCCCAGCGCGGCAGGATGAAGATGCCCTCGGCCTCGATGCACACGCCGTCGGGACCCGCCAGGTGGCCGGTGACGAAGGTCTTGACCCCCTCGACCCGGTCGATGCGCGCCTCCGCGTGGAGCTTGCCCAGCGGGGTCGGCCGGAGGTAGCGCAGGGTCAGGGTCGCGGTCATACCCGGGGCGCCGCCGGCCTCCGCAGCCTCACCGAGAACCTGGTCGAGCACGAGGGCCGACACACCTCCGTGGGTCAGGCCGGCCGGACCCTCGTACGGCATCCCGAGGTGGAAGTCCGCCCACACGCGGCCGTCGGGGTCGCGGTTCACGGTCAGCGGCGGCGCGACGGCGTTGCGCAATCCGACCGCGGCGTTGCCCCACGTCCGCTTCGTCCCCGACGCACCCCACCGCACGCCGAACGGGGTGGGCCGGGTGCGCTTGCCCAGCAACTCCTTCGCCGCCTCGATGTGCTCGCGGGCCCGGGCGATGTCCGCGGCCTCGACCTCGGTGGCGAGGGTCAGTTCGATCAGTTCACGGACGCTGTCGGTCAACGGGCCGTAGAGATCCGCCTCGCGGGCGATCTCGTCGTCGGTCAACCCGTCGAAGACGTAGAGGAGCTTCTGCTGCTCGGTCGAATCGGTCACTCTGCCTCACTCCCACTACGGACCACACGCGATATGCATCATGCACGTGATGTGAGCGACACCGTCGACCGGCTCCCCGTCAGTCGAAGCCGAGCCACGAATCCGGGGCGAACACCTCGTAGTGGATGCGCTCTGGACGGACCCCCTTGACCACCGCGATCTTGCGAACCTGCCGCATGAACTGGGGCGATCCGCACAGGTACACGTCGGCGTTGCGATCCCAGTCGTGTTTGCGCAGCTGCGCGATGCCTTCCTCGAGGGCACCGGCGTAGAAGGTCTCGATCGACGTCCTGCCCGCGTACGCAGACAGCAGTTCCCGAACCTGGCCACGGTGGCCGAAGGACGCCTCGCCGGAGTCGACATGGAAGACGTGCACCGGGCGGGTGTCCCCATCCTCGACCATCTTCTGGAGGACGGCGACCGTCAGCGCGGAACCCACACCGGACGAACCGAGCACGATCGGACCGTCCGCCGGAATCGGATACGACGTCCCCGACGGGATCGACACCACGAGGGGGTACCCGACGCCGATCTCGGCGATCAACTTGTTCGACACGCGGCCGCCCGGCACCGCACCGATGGTGAACTCCCAGGTTCCCGGATCCTGGCCCTTCATCGCGGTGTACTGACGGATCTGGCGACTGCCGTCCTCGTAGATCACCGACACGGAGATGTACTGGCCGGCCTCGAACTGATGCATCGGGGAGTTCTCGTCT
This sequence comes from Rhodococcus sp. AG1013, assembly GCF_003350365.1. NCBI lineage: Bacteria > Bacillati > Actinomycetota > Actinomycetes > Mycobacteriales > Nocardiaceae > Rhodococcus > Rhodococcus sp. AG1013. The sequence continues at coordinate 117,904 of NZ_QQAT01000016.1, read as the reverse complement.
CCGGCGAGGGTGAACGTCCACACACCCGGGGCGACCTCGCGGCGACCGACGACGGTGAGCGCGGACCAGATCTGCGCGGTGGGCACCCCGGCCCTCTCGTAGACCGCGGCTTCCTGCCTGATGAGCGAGTTGGCCATGAGCCAGTAGACCTCGTCCCACGCCGCGGCGACCTCCGCGGTCACCGCGTCCCCGAGCACCTCGACGATGGCCTTGAACAGCGCGCGGTGAACCATGTCGTAGTGCACCGGGGCGATGCCCAGCGAGGCGTGCTTGGCGGCGATTCGCGACATGACGTGGTCGACCGGCGGCGCATCCTCGGTGACCAGCAGGGTGGCGAAGGCCGCGATCGCGCCGGCCAGTGCCTTCTGCTGCTCCCCGCTCTCCTGGTTCGTCTGGTTGAAGAGGTCCTTCTCCAGCGCAGGGAGACTGTCGAACAGGTTCTTGTAGAAGACACTGCTGATCCGGCCCAGATTCGCGCCCACCACGGGCAGCGTCGCCTCGATGACGGGCAGGGATGCAGGCGAAAGGAGCGACGAATTCGGCGCAACAACGGCTTCGGACATCAGATAGTCACGACCTTTCGAGACCAATGAAAAACGGCGGACAATCCATCGCCGACCCCCTGATGAAAGGCGACCTCCACGGACGAGTCGGAAACCCCATCGTGGAATCGAGGACCGAACTTGTCCTGGAGGGCGATGATCAGACGGGTGACCGGCCCGGAAACGTCGGGCGAGGCGACATGGGGGCGGTACAGGGCGTCGGATTCCTGGAAGACACCCAGAACCCCCTTCAGGTAGTACTGGAGCTCCAGGGATTCCAGGTACGAATCGAGGTCGGACGTCGTCGAACCCCATATTTCTGCGTCCCGCATCAGCGACGCGACCTCGCGAGTTTTCGTGAATGGTTCGTAGCGAAGGGATTCTCGATGATCTAATTCCGCACCCACCCCAGACCGGGTCAGGGTCATCCTTCTAGTCCTTCGTTCTCTGCCACAAAGAGCTTCCACCCCTGCTGTAAAGGGCTGAACAGAATACGGGTGGGGCCATACGGGAATGGCCCCACCACGTATTCACGCCTATGGAGTGATCAGGATCGGAGCCAGGAATCCGGCCCGAAGACCTCGTAATGGATCCGGGAGTCCGCGACGCCGGCGACGTCGAGCAGCTTGTGGGTGGCGGCGACGAAGTCCACCGAGCCACAGATGAGAGCGCTGTCGGTGTCCTCGACGGCGAGGTCCTCGATCGCTCGAGCGAATGTGTCGTCGGACTCCGAGTAGCAGAAGACGTGTTCCCCACCCAGCTTCTCGACCAGGTCCGTGGTGGTGTCGGCGAAGGCGTGGGATGCGCTGTCCGGATCGGCATGGATCACGACAACCGGATTCTTCCGGCCCTGGGCGACCATACCGTGGAGAATCCCGACGAACGGGGCGTTGCCGATGCCCTTGGACAGCAAGAAGACTCGGCCGGCGCCCTCGGGGAGGGCGACATCGCCGAAGGGCGGCGACGCGATCACCGTGGATCCCCCGGCGACATGGTCATGGACGAAGTTGGACACCTCGCCCCGCGGATCGCTCTTGTCCCGCTTGACCGCCACCTCGATCCTGCCGTTGCCGAAGTCGACGATGGAGTACTGGCGGATCTGACGCGCGCCGTCGGGCAGTTCCACGCCGATCGACAGGTACTGACCGGGAACGGGCTCCTGGAACCCACTGGCATCGAGGACGAGCGAGACCACGTCCTCGGTACGCCTGACGACCTCCAGGACCTGAACCTCTCGCAGGACGGTGTCGGGGTCGACGTCGGCGTCCTTGTAGAGCTGCTTCTCGGCGTCGATCAGGGCATTGGCCAGGAGCCAGTACACGGCGTCCCACGCTTCCGCGACCTCGGGAGTCACCGCGTCGCCGAGCACCTCCACGATGGCCTCGAACAGGAAAGTGTGCACCACGTCGTACTGGGGTTCGCTCACGCCGAGCGAAGCATGCTTGTGCGCGATCCGACCGATCGTCGTACGAGGATCCTCGTCGGTCTCCGAGATCAGAAGCGTCGCGAAATTGGCGATGGAACCGGCCAACGCCTTCTGCTGTTCGCCCCGAGCCTGATTGCTCCTGTTGAACACGTCGCGCTCGAGCGCCGGAGCCGCATCGAACAGCTTGGTGTAGAACAGCCCAGTGATGGCGCCGATGTTCTCGCCCACCACGGGCAACGTCGCCCGAATCACTTCGGCATGCTTCTCCGACAACAGTTGCGCTGAAATGGCTGTCCCCTTCATCCCGACCGAAATCCATTGGTCCGTCGTGTCTGCGCGGTGGACTTTACGACAGAGATCACGGAATTTGTCGGGATTGCGCAACATAGTTCGAACAGCCGGTCCGACGGTTCCCGAGACGCACTCGGGAACCGTCGTGTCACCCTCCGATCACGCTGCGTGCACGCCGGGAAGATCGTCGCTCGACGCGAACAGGCGCCGGTGCTCACCGTGGATCCGGCCGGTCACCCACCAGGCGATCTCGACCAACACGACACCGACCAGCCCGATCCCGAGCGCACCGGTCGTGGCCGCCACGTTGGAGGGATCCAGCTTGAAGAACTCGCGGGTGAAATCGAATCCGAACAGGACGACGTACCCGAGCACCGAGCCCACGAGCAGCACGATCTTCCACCACGTGTACGGGCGGGCGACCACGGCCAGCACCCACAGCGCGATCATGATGAGGGTTATGAGAGCGGTGGTGCCGGCCTGCTCCACCTCCTGTTCGGTGGCATTCACGCCCTTGTAGGCGAGCAGGTACGACACGTACGTCGCGACGCCGATGATGACGCCGGACGGGATCGCCAACCGCATGACCCGCCCGACGAACCCGCTGCGGGCGCGCTCGTTGTTGGGTGCGAGCGACAGGATGAATGCCGGGATACCGATCGTGAACCAGGCCGCGATCGTCACGTGCCGCGGCAGGAACGGGTACGGCAGCGGATCGAAACCGAAGATCTGTGCCACCACGCCGGAGATGCCGATGAGGAACGCCAGCAGCACCGAGTACACGGTCTTGGTCAGGAATAGATTCGAGACGCGCTCGATGTTGCCGATCACCCGCCGGCCCTCACCGACGACGTACGGCAGGGTCGCGAACTTGTTGTCCAACAGCACGATCTGCGCAACGGCACGGGTCGCGGGACTGCCCGAGCCCATCGCGACTCCGATGTCGGCGTCCTTGAGTGCGAGCACGTCGTTGACGCCGTCGCCGGTCATCGCGACCGTGTGCCCGCGCGACTGCAGCGCGCCGACCATGGCGCGCTTCTGATCGGGTCGCACGCGACCGAAGGTGGTGGACTCGTCGAGCACGTCGGCCAGCTCGTCCTGGTCCTCGGGCAGCTGCCGGGCATCGATTGCCTGCTCGCCGCCGGCCAGTCCCAGCGAGCTCGCGACGGCACCGACCGACACGGCGTTGTCGCCCGAGATGACCTTGACATCCACCTTCTGGCTCGCGAAGTACTCGAGGGTCTCGCGGGCGTCGGGGCGCACCTTCTGGTCGAGAACCACGAGGGCGCGCGGGGTGACGACGCCGGGCGCGTCCGCAGCGTCGACGGCCCGGTCACTGCTGCCGAGCAGCAGCACGCGCAGGCCCTGGGCGCCGATCTCCTCGGCCTGCCGGGCCATGTCGCTGTCGGGGTCGAGCAGGACGTCGGGGGCGCCGAGCAGCCAGTTGCCGTTGTTGCCGTAGGACTGCCCGCTCCACTTCTTCGCCGACGAGAACGGTGCCACCGCGGTGGGCTCCCAGCCCGGATCGTCGGAGAGCGCCTCCTTGATCGCGAGCATGCTCGCGTTGGGGCGCGGATCGTCGGCCGCCATCGCCGCGAGTGCGCGCGACGCCTGGGTGTCGTCGGATCGGGCGGTGCGCACCTCGGACAGCCGCATACCGTTCTCAGTGAGCGTGCCGGTCTTGTCCGCGCACACGACGTCGACCCGGGCCAGGCCCTCGATGGCCGGTAACTCCTGGACGAGGCACTGGCGCTGACCCAGCCTGACGACACCGACCGCGAACGCGATCGAGGTCATCAGCACGAGTCCCTCGGGGACCATCGGCACGAGCGCCGCGACCATGCCGTTGAGGGCGGGACCGATGTCCTGACCGCTCGAGAACAGCTGGTTGTAGATGATGAGCAGACCCGCCGGAATCATCAGGTAGGTGATGAACTTGAGGATCTTGTCGATACCCGAACGCAGTTCGGAGTGCACCAGCGTGAACTTGCTGGCTTCCTCGGCGAGCTTCGCGGCGTACGCGTCCCGGCCCACCTTGGTCGCGCGGTAGGCGCCGCTGCCGGCGACGACGAAGCTGCCCGACAGCACAAGCGAACCGTTCGGCTTGTGCACCGGGTCGGCCTCGCCGGTGAGCATGGACTCGTCCACCTCGAGCGCCGACGCCTCGACCACGACGCCGTCGACCACGATCTGGTCGCCGGGCCCGAGCTCGACGATGTCGTCGAGCACCACATCGCGCGGGGCGAGAGCGGCGGCCGTGCCGTCGCGGCGCACGATCGGCTTGGCCTGGCTCACGATCGCCAGCTGATCGAGGGTTCGTTTGGCGCGAATCTCCTGGATGATGCCGATCCCGCTGTTGGCGACGATCAGCAGACCGAACATTCCGTCCACGATCGAGCCCGTCGACAGCACGATGATCAACAGGACACCGAGGATCGCGTTGATCCGGGTGAACACGTTCGAGCGGATGATGTCCTTGACCGAGCGACTCGCTCGGTCGGGAACGTCGTTGGTCTGCCCGTTCGCGACCCGCGTCGCCACCTCGTCGGCCGTGAGACCGTTCTCGATGTGCCGGGGGTCGGTCTCGAGGGTGCCGACAGCGCCGCCTTCGGTGGGGTCGTCCGTTGCCATGACACGAAGGCTATTCCAAGCCGTCCCGTTTGCCACAGACAGTCCGCTGTGTGAGGCGCCACGGGCATGCTGGTCACATGACGACACACGAGCAGGTATCCCTCACATCGGGTGCCGACTTCTGGAACACCCAGGCTCCCGCCGGGACGGGACTGCCCGCCATCATGCTCACCGACGGGCCGCACGGCCTCCGCAAGCAGCGCACCGATGCCGGGTACGCCATGGAATCCGTTCCGGCGACCTGCTTTCCCACCGCATCTGCCCTCGCGGCGACGTGGGACGTCGAACTGCTCGAGGAGGTCGGTGTCGCGCTCGGCGCCGAGGCCCGCAGCGAGGACGTCAGCGTCCTGCTCGGCCCTGGCGCGAACATCAAGCGCAGCGCGCTGTGCGGGCGGAACTTCGAGTACTTCTCGGAGGATCCGTTCCTGTCGTCCCGGATGGCCGCGGCCTGGATCCGGGGCGTGCAGTCGGCCGGCGTCGGCGCCTCCCTCAAGCACTTCGCCGTCAACAACCAGGAGTTCCGCCGCTACAGCGTCGACGCGCTCGTCGACGACCGCGCGCTGCGGGAGATCTACCTGGCGAGCTTCGAGCACGCCGTCGTCGCGGCCCGGCCGGCGACGGTGATGGCGGCCTACAACCGGGTGAACGGCACCCACTGCGCCGAGCACCGCTTCCTGCTGACCGACATCCTGCGCGACGCCTGGGGGTTCGACGGTCTGGTCGTCTCCGACTGGGGCGCGGTGACCCGGCGGTCCACCTGCCTCGAGGCGGGCCTGGATCTGGAGATGCCCGGCTACGGCGGGCGCGGCGACGACGCGGTGCTCGAGGCGGTGCGCACCGGCGAACTGAGTGCCGCAGCCCTCGACCGGGCCGCCGAGTCGGTGCGGCGGCTGATCGAGCGCACGGCCCCGGCGCGCACCGCAGAGAAGGGCTACGACCACGCGGCCCACCACACCCTCGCTCGGCGTGCGGCGCAGGCGGGCACGGTGCTGCTGACGAACGACGGCGTGCTGCCGATCGGCTCCACCGAACGCATCGCCGTGATCGGCGAGTTCGCCAAGCAGCCGCGCTACCAGGGCGCCGGTAGCTCCGGGATCAACCCGCATCGCGTCGACGACGCATGGACCGATCTGACGGAGCAGGTCGGCGCGGACCGCCTGTCCTACGCGCCGGGCTACGTGCGCGGCTCGGGCCGCACCGAACCCGCGCTGCTCGACGAGGCTCGCCGGGTGGCCGGGGCGGCGGACGTCGCGGTGGTGTTCGCGGGCCTGCCCGACAGCTACGAGACCGAGGGTGTCGATCGCGCGAACCTGGATCTGCCGGCCGGTCACGACGCACTGATCGCCGCGGTCGCCGAGGCCTGTCCGCGCGTGGTGGTCGTGCTCGCGAACGGCGCCCCGGTGACGATGCCGTGGCACGACGACGTCGCCGCGATCCTCGAGGGGTACCTCGGCGGACAGGCCTCCGGTAGCGCGGTCGCCCGGGTCCTGATCGGCGACGCCGAGCCCGGCGGCCGACTGGCCGAGACGTTCCCGCTGCGAGTGACCGACAACCCGGTGCACGTGTGGCCCGCGGGGCCGGCGCAGGTGGAGTATCGGGAGAGCGTGTACGTCGGGTACCGCTACTACGACGCCGCCGACGTCGACGTCCGCTACCCGTTCGGCCACGGACTGAGCTACACGACGTTCGACTGGACCGAACTCGAGATCATCGAAGTGGAGAACGACGACGCGTCCGAGCAGCGCTTCGATGTCAGCGTCCGGGTGACCAACACCGGCGACCGGCCGGGCAGCGACGTCGTCCAGGTTTACGTGCGGGACGTCGAGTCCACCGTCTTCCGGCCCGATCAGGAACTCGCCGGGTTCACCAAGGTGCACCTGGTCCCGGGCGAATCACGCCGCGTCACAGTGCAACTGGATCGCCGAGCATTCGCGTTCTGGGACACGACGGTCGACGACTGGTCGATCGAATCCGGCGATTTCGAGATCCGCGTCGGAGCGTCGTCCCGCGACATCCGGACGTCGGCGACGGTGACGCTCGAGTCGGACCGCACGGGCTTCGCACCCGGCCCGGCCGGGTATCACGGGTCACCGGTGTTCGACCGCGACGCGTTCGCCGAGCTGTACGGCCGCCCGCTGCCCGACAACGTCGTCGACGCGCCCGGGCACTACACCGTCGACACCCCGCTCGCCGACATCCGCCACCCCGCGGCGACACTGCTGACGACGGTGATGCGACGGAAGGTCGCGGCGATGATCCCGGCCACCGACGAGGACGATCCGCTGTCGCTGCTGTTCGCACGGTCGCTGCAGGAGCTGCCGCCGCGGATGATGACGATGCTCTCGCAGGGCGCCGTCACGCCCGAGGCGACGCAGGCCTTCGTCGACATCTGCAACGGTGGACTGCTGCGCGGTACCCGGAAGCTGGTGTCGGCCCTGCGCCGCAAGTAGCCCCGCGTCCGGGCCGGGGTCAGCCCAGTTCGTCCCACCACGTCTTCTGGGTCGGCGGCCGGAGCGCGTCGATGCGCTGCCCCACCATGGGCACCGCCATCGTGACTCCGGCCGCCGCGGCCGCATCCGCGACGCGGGCGATCGGCTCACCCCACGGGTGGAAGGCGAGATTGAAGGTGGCCCAGTGGATGGGGATCAGCAGCGCGCCGCCCACGTCGAGGTGGGTCCGCACGGCCTCCTCCGGGTTCATGTGGATGTCGGGCCAGCGCTCGTCGTACGCGCCGACCGGCAGCAGCGTCACGTCGAACGGCCCGTGCGCGCGGCCCAGATCCGCGAAACGCGGCGTGTAGCCCGAGTCGCCGCCGAAGAACACCTTCCGCTGCGGCCCGGCGATCACCCAGGACGCCCACAGCGTCGTGTCGCGGGCGATCCCGCGGCCCGAGAAGTGCCGGGCCTCGGTACAGGTGAGGGTCAGTCCCGCAACCTCGGCCTGCTCGTCCCAGTCGAGTTCGACGATCCGTTCGTCCGGGACGTTCCAGCGCCGCAGGTGCGCCCCGACCCCGAGCGGAACCACGAACACGGTCTCCTGTGTGCGGGCGAGGGCGGTGACGGTGGCCTGGTCCAGGTGGTCGTAGTGGTCGTGCGATATCACCACGGCGTCGATCGCGGGCAGGTCCGCCAACGACATCGGCACCGGATGCATGCGCGCCGGGCCCACGACGGACGACGGCGAAACCCGTTCGCTCCATACGGGGTCCGCCAGTACACGACGGCCGTCGACCTCGACGAGCACACTCGAGTGCCCGAACCACGTCACCGCGAGTTCGCCCGCGGCGGCCGGCGCGAGAGGCGTCGCGAGCGGGATCTCGCGGCGCGGGCGTCCCGTGGTTCCGCGTGTGAGGAACGCCTTCGCGAGCCCGGACTGGGAGCCCGCCGGCAGGGATGAACTGGGATCGGAGTTGTGGAACCGGCTGTCCCGGTACCGCGGAGACGCCGCGGCATACGGCTTGATCGCGGCTCGCGACGCACCCAGCGCCGGCACCGCTCCCCACGCGGCCCGTGCCACCCATCCCGCGGCCGCTGCCGCTGCCGCGACCAGGACACCTCTGCCGATCATGACCATTCCGCTCCCCTGCCTGCGCTGGTTCTACCTACCCCGAAATTCCGGTGCGCGCTTCTCCGCGCGGGCCGCGCGGGCCTCCTGCGCGTCGTCGCTGCCCCAGGCCGCGAACAACGCGGCGAGCTGCTCCTCGGTCTGCGGCTCGCGGGTCCCGTCGTCGTTGAAAACGAGCTTGAGGTGCCGAACCGACAGCGGAGCGAGCTCCGCGATGGTGCGCGCCCACTCCTGCGCCGCGACGAGGTCACCGATCTTGTTCGCCAGTCCGCGCGCGAAAGCCTCTTCCGCCGAGAGCATCTCGGCGCCGAGCAGCATGGTCCGCGCCGGTCCGCCGCCGACGAGCGACACCAACCGGCGCACCGTCCACTTGTCCACCGTGATCCCGAGCTTCGCCGCCGGGATCCCGAACCGCGCCTCGGACGCGACCACGCGCAGGTCCGACGCCAGTGCGAGCTGGGTACCGGCCCCGATCGCGGGGCCGTTGATCGCGGCGATCACCGGGATCGGGATCGAGTCGATGGTGTGCAGCATCTCGAGCAGCGTGTCGGTGAATCCCTCGGCGTAGACGTCGCCGGACAGGTCGGCACCCGCACAGAACGCGGTGCCCTGACCGGTGAGCACCACCACCCGGGCCTCCTCCGCGACCGCCTTCTCGAGGCCCTCGCGCAGCGCGATGCACAACTCGGAGTTGAGGGCGTTGCGTCGATCCGGACGCTGTAGCTCGAGCGTGACTACGTGGCCGTCACGGCTGGTCCCGATCATGTGGCTCCACTCGCTTTCTCGGGTGCGGGGACCCCGTCCGCGTGTGGACGGGCCCCGGCGGGTGCGCTCCGAACAGTACCTGTCACGCAGCATCCACAGACACACCGAGTTCGATGGAACAACGGACCCGTCGGAGGCGTTGCGGCAGATTCAGGCTATGACAGATCGGAGCGTGATGGACACCGACCTCGAGGTTGTCGTGATCGGGGCGGGGCAGGCGGGCCTGTCCACCGCGTACCACCTGCGCCGTTTCGGGCTCGCCCCCGAACGGGAGTTCGTGGTGCTCGACCATGCGCCCGGACCGGGCGGGGCGTGGCAGTTCCGCTGGCCGTCGCTGACGCTGCGGACCGTCAACGGGGTGCACGACCTCCCGGGGATGCCGTTCGCGGACACCCTCGGGCCCGACACCGACACGGTCCGGGCGGCCGACGCCGTCCCCCACTACTACGGGCTCTACGAGAAGCGCTTCGAGCTGCCCGTCCACCGCCCCACGCACGCCACCGTCGTGTGCGATCGCGGCGAGCGGCTGGCCGTCGAGACACCCGACGGCACCTATCTGACCCGCGGGCTCGTCAACGCGACGGGCACATGGGAGCGTCCGTTCGTGCCCGCCGTCACCGGCGCCGAGCAGTTCACCGGACGCCAGTTGCACACCCGCGACTACCGGTCGGCGCGCGAGTTCGAGGGGCAGCACGTGATCGTGGTCGGCGGCGGCATCTCCGCGGTGCAGTTGCTCGACGAGATCTCCTGCGTCACCACCACCACCTGGGTCACCCGCCGGGAGCCACAGTTCCGCGAGGAACCGTTCACGCCCGAGATCGGCAGGGCCGCAGTAGCGCTCGTCGAGGACCGGGTGCGCCGCGGACTGCCGCCAGGATCGGTGGTGTCGGTGACCGGACTGCCCGTCACACCCGCGATCCGGGCCGCGCGCGAACGCGGCGTACTGGACCGACTGCCGATGTTCGCCGAGATCACCGGGCCCGGCGTGCGCTGGCCCGACGGCTCCGAGCAACGCGCCGACGTCATCCTGTGGTGCACCGGTTTTCGGTCCTCGCTCGACCGCCTGGCACCGCTGCGCCTACGCGGCCCCGGCGGCGGCATCACGATGACCGGCCGGCTCGCGACGCAGGTGGCAGCCGATCCCCGCGTGCACCTGGTCGGCTACGGGCCGTCGGCCTCCACGATCGGAGCCAATCGCGCGGGGCGCGCCGCGGCCCGGGAGCTGACGCAATACCTGAAGGGGTGAGTCAGCCGCGGTCGGACTTCACGATCGGCGGTATCCGGTAGCTGCCGTCGAGCACTGCCTCGTCGGGGATGTACATGCGCAGCAACGGCCGGAACGAACCCGTCGGCGTGGGAAGCCAATTCGCACGCGCCGTCGGGTCGGCCGGTTCGGTCGCGCTCAGGGTCACCGTGAGCGAACCGTCCTCGCCGTAGACGAGGCCGTCGGTGCGATCACCGATCGAGTACCGCTCCAACGGGTTCGCCACCAGGTAGTAGTTCGGCATGCTGTACATGGTGATCGACCAGAACGCCTCCACCGGCGGGGTGGGCGCGAAGGTGATCGTGTAGGTGTGGTCGCCGGTCAACTGGTCGCCCTCGGAGTCCGTGTAGATGGGACTGTAGGCAGCCTCGTACCCGTGGTTACCCCACAGCCCACCCATCGCCGCCGCCGCACGCAGCCCGATCGCCTTGGCACGATCCGAGATTCGCCATTCCGGCGCGTCGATCGTCCCGATCTCGAAGAAGTCGTCGTTGTAGTCGAAGACGTGGAAGGTCTGGTGCCAGCCGTTCACCACGGCGTCGCCGGCACCCGACTTCAAGGCGTCCTCCACCTTCGCGCGGCCCTGCGCGGCGCCCTCGATCAGGATCTGGGCGAGAGCCGGGTCGGCGCCGACGTAGGGCGACGGTCCCGTCTGGAGCAGTCCCAGCGGCGCGAAGGCGTGTTGCAGCGCCAGGTCGCGCGGTGCCGGTGGGAAGGCCTGCAGATACAGCCGCAGCTTCTCCCAGAACAGAAGCTCTTCCGGCACTGCGGGATCCGGCTCCGGCAGCCCCTCCGGATCGGTGGACGTCATCGCGCTGAGTGAAGTCTGCTCCTGCAGCTTCTGCACCCGCGGCAGATCACCGGGTCCGTCGCACGCCCACCGGCCGACGACCGACACGATGCGCGTCGAGCAGTGCACGGGCGTCGCACCCGCCGGCAGTTCGCCGGGCCAGCCCGGCGGAACCAGTACGTAGGTTCCCGCCTGCGTTCCGGTCGCCCGCTTACCGATGTACGCGAAGTTGTTGGTCCACGCATCGACGAACTGGAGGACGAAGTACGCGTCCGCCGTGTCGGGCACGTCCAGCAGGAGCGGCCCCACACCGAGATCGAGTTGCGCAATCGAATAGACGGTGTCGTTGTTGATCGAGACGAAGGTGTCCTCGGGACCCGCCAGATCCGTCGCATGGCTGAAGGAATTGAACGGGGCCGCCGCGTTGGCCCCGACCCCTGTCGTCACGAATCGTTGCACTTGGGACAGGTTGAACACCGGAGCGAAACCGTAGATGAACGCCATGACTGCCGACTCGACGTTGACTGCCGAATCGCTGCTCGGATTGGTCATGGCTCATTCCACCACCGTTGGCGCACCTTCGCTCGCGATCCGCGAACTTTGGGTTCATCATGGTCTGGTGACCGAATTCCCCGCATGGGCACGCTCGCTTAACCTCGTTCCCCATCCGGAAGGCGGCTGGTACCGCGAGACGTGGCGCAGCGATATCGAGTTACCGGGCGTCGCGCTGCCGAACATGTACGGCGGCGCACGCTCCGCCGGGACGGCGATCCTGTTCCTGCTCGAGCCCGGACAGCAGTCGGCGTGGCACTGTGTGCGCGGCAGCGAGATCTGGCTGTACCACCGCGGTAGTCCGATCCTCCTCGAGCTCGGCGGCGACGGTGACACACCCGGCACGGTGACCCCACACGTCGTCGGGCCCGACATCGCGGACGGGCAGAGCCCGCAGATCGTGGTGCCGCCACGCACATGGCAGCGGGCCCGCCCAGCCGACGACGAGGCCGGCCTCGTCAGCTGCGTCGTCGTTCCCGGCTTCGATTTCGCAGACTTCCGCCTCGAAGGCCAGGAGTACCCGATGTCGTCGCCATCGCAGTACTGATGGGTCGCATCCGCGATTCGTCCTCGGCGGGTCAATCGTGGACGTTGTCGGCGAGGAGAGTTCGAAAATCGGGAGCGAGTTCCACTGTTTCGCCACCGTTGTCGTGATCGACGAGGCAAACGCTTCCGTCGGCAGCGATCCAGATCGGGTTACCGGAACCGTCGTCGGCGATGACGACACCGTCGACAACGGTTCCGTACGCCTCACGCGCCCAGGTGGTCAACTCGATGCTGCTCTCGCGCCCGAGGATCGAGGCGTTGTCCCACGCGTGTACGGGCACACTGACGAAACAGCCACCCCAACGGCCGACGAACTCCTCGTAGTCCGCGTCGGGAACGAGACCCAGAGCGCTCAATCCGTTCCGGAGCTCGCCGGAGGGAATGGGCCGACCGGGTCCGTAGGTGGCCACCGCGCGTTCGATGCGTGCGACCAGTTCAGCACCGAGAGCCATGCACGCGATCCTAAGGCCCAGGGATGCCGGGCGAGGCGGCGCCGGTAGGTGCGTTCGGGAATCTGCGCGAGTGGTGCGAACCTCGAAACTGGCAGCCCGGACGCCTCTCTCAGGGATTCAAGGTCCCGGAAAGGACCTGATCGACCAGCTTCGCGCTGTGCTGCCAGATCCGCAGTTGCACCGCCGCCTCCGCCAACGCCAGCTTCAGCTGCTCGTTCTCGCTGCGCAGGCGCCGCTCCTCGAGCGTGCTCCGCTGCTCGGCCGGGCCGGACGGCTGTTCCCCGAGACGCTGTCGCCCTTACCAGAAAGTCTGACGCACGAGAAATCCATTGACTCGAACATCAGTTCGAACTAGACTTGCAGCATGAATCCGGGGGGAATCATCGAACCAGGCGCAGCAGCCTTACCGCTGCACGCCGACGACGTGCGCGCGCTCCCCGAATCCGAACTCGTCGCCGCCGCGGTCGACATCTCCCGCGAGATCGAACGACTCGAAACACTCCGCGTCGCCGCTGTCGCCGAAATCGACGAGCGCGCAGTCTCGTTCGACGCGATCGGCTTCCGCAGCGTCAAGCTCTGGCTCGCATCGACGACCCTGCTCGAAGTACCCGCCGCCGCACGGATCCTCGCCCTCGGTAAAGCCCTCCGACGCCAACCCGAGATCGCCGACGCCTACGACAATCTGCGCATCTCCGCCGACCACGCCGGGTTGATCGCCAAGTTCTGTGAGCGCCCGCCCCGCGGCATGCCCGACGAAGCCCTCGATTCGTGCCGAAACGTGCTGCTGGACTGCGCCACCGGCACCACAGCCACCACCGACACCCTGCGCGGCACCATCGCCAAACTCGAGCGGATCTTCGAATCCGACGACCTGCCCGCCAGCGAAGACACCGACCGCAACGAACTCCACGCCTCCAAAACTTTGAACGGGCGCGTCGCCGTCAAGGGCGACTTCGACTCGGTCACAGGCGAAATGCTCCTCACCGCACTATCGGCACTGACCAAACCGAGGAACCCGGTCGACGACCCCGCCGGCATGCGCACCCCCGGACAACAGCGCGCCGAAGCGTTCACCGACGTCCTGCGGCACTACCTCAACTCCGGCGCGGCCCCCATCGAAGGCGGCGAACGGCCGCACCTGTCACTGCACGTGAGCGCCCGAGACCTCGCACGCACCAAAGCGAGCGGTCACGACCAACAAGCCGGCAGTGACGAGCAGTCACCCCGCCGCGCGAGCGCGAACGCAAGCGCAGGAGCGGGCGTGAACACGGGCGCGGGCAGGGGCAGGGGCACAGGTGATTCAAACCCGTTCGACGACGCCGATGTCGCGTGGATGCCTTGGATGGGACCGCTCACCATCGAATCGGCCCGCCGCATCGCCTGCGACTGCGACCTCACCCCGATCGTCATGAAGGACGGGGTACCACTCGACCTCGGCCGCACCACCCGCACCGTGTCGAAGAAACAACGCCGAGCCCTCGTCGCCCGCGACAACGGCTGCGCCTTCCCCGGCTGCGGCGCACCACCCGCACACTGCGAAGGCCACCACGTCAAACACTGGGCCGACGGCGGACCCACCGACCTCGACAACCTCGTACTCCTGTGCCGCTACCACCACCGACTACTCCACCACTCGCACTGGGAAGTCGAGATCGGCACCGACCGCCACCCGTGGTTCACCCCACCGAGTTCGGTCGACCCCTACAAGAAGCCCATCCCGGCGCACAATCGCGCAGGACCACTCGCCGCATGACGCTGTAACCGGCGCCCAAACCGGGTGCCGGCTACAGCGGGTTGCATTTCAGGACTCGGCAAGCGCGGCCAGCCACAACCGGACCGTCGACCGAAGCCGATCGGCGCCCAACGCCGATCCGCTGCCGAGCACCGATCGAGACCCGTACAGAGCGTCGAACACCAGCCCCTCCAGCAGGCTGACCAGGTCGTGTGCCGCGATGCGCGGATCACTCGCGCCGAGTGCGTCCATCAACCCCGTCGCCTTCTCCACCGAGAAGAGACACCCAGCGAGTGCAGGTCGAAGCTCCTCGTCGCCGGCTGCATCGACGGCGAGCGCGTAGCGCGCCAGGACGTCACGGCGTCGATCGGTCAGCAAGAGACCGACCTGGCCGGCAATCAGATCGGCGGCACTGTCGACCGACAGGTCCACGTCTACGGCGTGCGCTTCCACAAAGGCCTGCCGAGACCGCTCGGACAGGCGCCGGACCGCAGCACCCACCAGAGCATCACGGGTCCGGAAGTAGTACGACGTGGACCCCTTCGCGAGCCCGAGCCGCCTGTCGATCGCCTGGTGCGTGACGGCGTGGTTGCCGCCCTCGGCGGCGAGCTCGAGCGCGGCGTCACAGATCGATTCGCGGCGTGAGGGACGGTGATTCATGTCTCCCATTCTCCCAGACTCTACGATGCTAGAGTTTCGGCCGTGAGATGGTTCCGGCGCGCGCCCCTCCCCGCCCTGCACGTTCCCGCCGCAGTGTTCGAGACTGCGGCCGCCGATCGCGGATTCGCACTCGATCACGCTCAGCGGCAAGCGATCTCCGACCTGATTGCAGCCGACGGCCGCAGCGTGTATCTGTGGGGACCCGTAGGCCGCGGGAAGAGCTGGCTGTTGAACACGTACTTCGACGGCCTGCCGACGGAGCACAAACTGCGCGTGCACTTCCACGAGTTCTTCCGCGACCTCCACGTCGCCATCCGCCGACGCGGCCACAACCTCGACGCCGCGCTCGACGACCTGCTCCGTGACGTCCGGGTGCTGTGCTTCGACGAGTTCCACGTCCACGACGTCGGCGATGCCACATTCGTCGCGCGACTGCTGCCCGCGCTCCTCGCCCGCGACGTCACCCTCGTGGTGACGTCGAACTATCCGCCGCACCGCCTGATGCCCAATCCGCTGTTCCACGACGCTTTCGTTCCGACCATCGAGTTGATCGAACGGTCGCTGGCCGTCGTCGCGGTCGACGGGCCCCGTGACTATCGCACCGGCTCGGACCACGCCGCCGGATTCGCGGCCGGGCACTGGGTGGTCCCTGCAGACGCTGAGCAACTCGCTCTGCTCGGGCTCGAGCGCCCCGATCCGACCGAACGACGGACGATGTCACCGTGTGGGCACCCGCTCGTTGCGCTCCGCGCCGACGCGCACTGCCTGTGGTTCGACTTCGCGGACCTGTGCGGCCACACCACCGCGCCGGCGGACTATCTGGAGCTCACCGCACGGCACGAACGCTGGGTGATCAGCGACATCCCCGATCTCGTGCACGCGGGAAGTGAACCGGCGCAACGCTTCGCCAATCTCGTCGACGTCCTGTACGACCGCGACGTCGAGGTGACGTTCCTCGCCGCCCGAACGGTCGACTCGCTCGCCGGCGCCGAGTATCTGCCCGTCGACATCGACCGGATCCTGAGCCGGCTCGGACAGTTGCAGACGCTGCCCACAGAGACGGCTCCGGCCGCCGCCGGTGCGAAAGCACCGTCGACGGCCGGAACGACGACCGAATCCGTCAGCTGGGAGTAGCGGCCGACTCGGTGTCGGCCACGACCTCGCGCACCGGCTCGCCCTTGCGCGGATTGACGAAGAACAGCACGACGGCGAAGCCGAGCATCAGCACGGCCGCGGGCAGCATCGCCGACTGGGCCATCGCGGTCGCAAACGGTTCGCGGACCATCTCGGGCAGCTGTCCGCCCATGAAGTGGCCCTCGCCTGCCGAGGCACCGCCGCTGATTCCGACCGAGGACAGCTCGGCCGTGATCCGCGACGTCATCAACGCGCCCATCGCGGCGCTACCGAGCACGGCTCCGACCTGGCGGGTGGTGTTGTAGACGCCCGAACCGGCACCGACATGCGCCATGGGCAGGTTCCGGGTCGCGGTCGCGGAGACCGGAGCCCAGATGAATGCGTTGGAGGCACCGATGACGGCCATCGGGACCAGGATCTGCCAGATCGGCGTGGTCGGGGTCAGTCGCGTCGCCAACCAGGCGGTGGCGAGGGCGAACGTCAGGAAGCCCGGTCCCGCGATGAAGCGCGGATGCGCCTTGTCGACGAGCCGTCCGACGAACGGGGCGAGGATGCCGGTGACGATCGCCATCGGTGCCATCAGCAGGGCCGACCGCGTCGGCGACAGACCGGTGACGCTCTGCGCGTAGTACATGAACGGCAACATGACTGCGGTGATGGAGAAGCCCATCGTCATGATGCCGAGGTTGGCGACCGAGAAGTTCCGATCGCGGAACAGGGCGAGCGGTACCAGCGGTTCGCTGCGATTGACCCTCTGCCACCACACGAACGCGATCATGACCACGACGCCGACACCGATCAGCACCCAGGTCCGTGCGTCCCAGTCGTAGGAGTTGCCCTCCTGCAGGCCGAAGACGATGCAGAACAGGCCGATCGCGCTGAGCGCGACACCGACCAGGTCGAACTTGTGGTTGCTGGTCGGCAACACCGGGACCAGACGCCACGCGAGCACGAACGCGACGACACCGACGGGGACATTGACGATGAAGATCCACTCCCAGCCGAGGTTGTCGACGAGGACTCCACCGAGGATCGGACCCACCAGAGTCGCGACGCCGGCCACCGAGCCCCACAGGCCCATCGCGGCTCCGCGCTTGTCCGGCGGGAAGATTCGTGTGATGACGGCCATTGTCTGCGGCGTCATCATCGCCGCGCCGAGGCCCTGGAAGACGCGGGCGACGATCAGCATCTCGATGCCGCCGGACAGGCCGCACCACAGGGACGCGAGGGTGAACACGACCAGGCCGATGAGGTACATGTTCTTGGGGCCGAACCGGTCACCGAGCCGACCGGTCACCAGCAGCGGCACCGCGTACGCGAGCAGGTAGGCGCTCGTCACCCAGATGACCGCGTTGACGTCGGCGTCCAGTTCGGCGGTGATGACCGGGTTGGCGACCGCGACGATCGTGCTGTCGACCAGGATCATGAAGAACCCCAGACACAGGGCCCACAGGGCCGGCCAGGGCTTGACTTCGGTTTTCATTGGTTGCCCTTCTGATCTGCGAGTTTCTGGTCCGCACGTAGCTGGTCCGCACGTTTCAAGATTTCGAGGTGTTCGTCGGTCACCCACGGGATCTCACCGCTGTGGACCCGGGCCGCGAACGCGCGCAGCCAGTCGAGTTCGGCCTGTGCCATGGCCCGGGTGTACGAGAACGGGATGGTGAACAGGTCGGGAACCTCGCGCCCCCGAGCAGCCTCGGCGAAAGCATCGAGCTCCTCGATTTCGGTTGCCAGCGCGGCGATCCGACGTTCCAGCAGCGCGAGGGCCTCAGCCGATCCGAGGTTGTGCAACTCGGCCAGGCCGAGGGTGAACTGCGGGTACTCGGAGGCCGGGACTTCCACCATCTCGGCCACGCGCTCACGGACCGCGGCACGTCCGGCCGGGGTGATCTCGTAGGTGGTCCGCTCGGGGCGGTTGCCCTGCCTCTCGATGCCCACCACCGCCACCAATCCGTCGCGCTCGAGACGGTCGACGGCGTGGTACAGCGAGCCCGGCCGGACCTTGACGATCCGGTCCTTCCGGCGGGTGACGAGGAGCTGGTACATCTCGTACGGATGCATGGGCCGCTCGAACAGGAGCGCGAGGACGGACACCCCGAGGGGTGTGACTGATCGCGGCAGCATTCCTGTCACCCCACTTCCGCGCCAAATATTCCGCGTGGAATATACGGCCGTGGAGGCTTCACCGGCAATGCCCTGCGAGGCCTGTGACCAGGAACACTGCCGCGAGTCGCCGTCAGCCGAACGTCGCCGGGTCCGGTCCGAGACGACCGTCCGGGGAGTCGAGGGAACCGATCGCGAACATGTCGTCGGCGGTGAGTTCGAAGTCGAACACGTCGAAATTGCTCGCGATCCGCTCGGGCGTCACCGACTTGGGGATCACCACGTTGCCCAACTGCAGGTGCCAGCGCAGGATCACCTGCGCGGGGGTGCGACCGCGTGCCTCGGCGATCGCACCGATCGTGGGGTCGCCGATCGTGGTCCCCTGTCCGAGCGGGCTCCACGCCTCGGTGACGATGCCCATGTCCGCGTGGACCGAGCGCAGGTGCGCCTGCCCGAAGCCGGGGTGCAGTTCGATCTGATTGAGAACGGGCGCCTCTCCGACCTCCTCGACCAGGCGCTCGAGATTCTCCGCGGTGAAGTTGGAGACACCGATCGACCGCACCCGCCCGTCGGCCTTCAACTGCTGGAGCGCCTTGAACGTGTCGATATACCTGCCCTTCGCCGGGGCCGGCCAGTGAATGAGGTACAGGTCGAGGTACTCGAGTCCCATTCGCGCGAGGCTGTCGTCGAACGCGCGCAGCGTCGAGTCGTAACCCTGGTCGTCGTTCCACAGCTTCGTGGTGACGAACAGGTCGTCGCGGGCGACGCCGGAGTCGGCGAGGGCACGTCCGGTACCGGCCTCGTTGTCGTAGATGCGGGCGGTGTCGATGCTGCGATACCCCACCCGTAGCGCCTCACCGACGGCGTCGTACGCCTGATCGTCGGGCACCTGGAACACCCCGAAGCCCAGTTGCGGAATCGTGTTGCCGTCATGGAGAGCAACGGCAGGTACAGAACTTGTGGAGGTCATATCGGGGCAACCACGGCGGCGCGCCGACATGTTCCCGGCGTCCCAGAACGTGGACACCGCGATGTCGTTGCGCGGCGCGCACGGGCAGGCATACGTTCGATCCAGGTGGTCTGATCTCCCGGAAGGGGCGGGCAATGAACCTCGGGTACCGGCTGGCGTATCGGCTCGGCTTCACACCGTGGGAGAACGCCGGGCGCAGTGTCTTCGGGGACCAACTGGGCCAACTGTTCGACGCAGCACCTGCCCCGACCGACGCGACCGCCGCGAAGGCCCTCGACCTCGGCTGCGGCACGGGCGACCATGCCATCGAGTTGGCGATCCGCGGGTGGTCGGTCACCGCCGTCGACACCGTCCCGCTCGCGATCGAGCGGGCCCGCGCCAAGCTGCCGATCGCGAACGCGGATGTGACGTTCGTGCTCGGCGACGTCACGAATCTGCCCGCGTACGTGGACAGCGGGTACGCCCTGGCGCTCGACGTCGGCTGCTTCCACGGGCTCGGTGAGGCGCAGCGCAGGGTGTACGGCAACGGCCTGACCGCTGTCACCGAATCCGGCGCGCAGTTGCTGATGTTCTCGTTCTCGCCCGGCCACCGAGGTCCACTGCCACGCGGCGCGTCCCGCTCCGACGTCGAGCGGGCGCTCGGCAAGTGGACCGTCGTCGGGGACGACGCCATGGACACCACGGCCGCGCCGGTAATCCTCGCGAAGACAGAGCCGCGGTTCTTCCGACTCGTCCGCGACTGACCACCGTCGACCGGAACGAGACCGGAACGATTCGCAATGCAAACGGGTTGCCGTCGGGGTGATGCCGAAGCTTTCCGTACTCGACCTGTCCCCCATCGCCGAGGGTTCCACCGTCGGCCAGGCCCTCCGCAACACGCTCGAGCTGGCTCGACGCGCCGAGGAACTCGGCTACCACCGGTTCTGGCTCGCCGAACACCACTCCATGCCCGGCATCGCCAGTTCGGCACCCGCGGTGATGATCGGCCAGGTCGCGGCAGTAACCGATTCCATTCGCGTCGGCTCCGGCGGCGTGATGCTGCCCAACCACGCACCGCTGGTGGTGGCCGAGCAGTTCGGCACGCTCGACGCCCTGTACCCGGAGCGGATCGACCTCGGCATCGGCCGCGCACCCGGCACCGACCAGGTGACCGCGCACGCGCTGCGCCGCCAAGCCGACGCGCTGGGCGCCGACGAGTTCCCGCAGCAGCTCGCGCACCTGCGCGCGTTCTTCGACGACGACTTCCCCGCCGACCACCCGTACGCGGCGATCACCGCCGTCCCGGGGCTGGGCGCGAAGGTCGCGGTGTGGCTGCTCGGCTCGAGCACGTACAGCGCGCAGGTCGCCGGGATCCTCGGTCTGCCGTTCGCGCTCGCCCGGCACTTCTCCCCCGCCCAGACGATGCCGGCACTGCGCGTGTACCGGGAATCGTTCCGGCCGTCGGAGGTACTCGACGAGCCGTACGCGATGCTGACGGTCACGGTGATGGCCGCCGACGACGACGAGCGCGCCCGCTACCTCGCCGCCCCGATGAAGCTGTCGATGGCGCGGTTGCGGGCGGGCGATCCCGGCCGGTTCCCGAGCCCGGAGGAGGCTGCCGCGAACCCGCTGACGCCGGAGCAGGAACGGCTGATCGCGGCGTAGTCGCGTCCGCAGCAGCCTCGAGCCGATCGGTCCGGAAAGTCCCGGCCGGTGGAATCGGCGATGTGATCCAGGCCACGTCGACGGATACTCGCAGTGCTCGACCCGCCTTGCGCCGTTGCCGGCGCCCACCGGGTCGCGGACAGTTCCACGAAAGATGCTGTCGCACAGGATACGAACGACGAGGAGATCGATACATGATCGACAAGACCAAGTACGGGCCGTGGGCCGTCATCGCGGGCGGCTCGGAGGGCGTCGGCGAGGAGTTCGCCGTCCAACTCGCGGAGGCCGGTCTGAACCTGGTGCTGCTGGCGCGCAAGCCGGAGCCGCTCGAGGCGACCTCGGAGAAGGCCCGAGCCAAGGGCGTCGAGGTCCGGACGCTGTCCGTGGATCTGACCGCGGCGGACATGCTCGACCAGATCCGCAGTGCCACCGACGATCTCGAGGTGGGACTGCTGGTCTACAACGCCGGCGCCAACACCTACGGCCACGAGTTCGTCACCGGCGACCTCGACCGCTTCCAGCAGGTCATCGATCTCAACATCACCGGCCAGCTCGAGCTCGTCCAGCACTTCGGCGCACCGATGAAGGACCGCCGGCGCGGCGGTCTCCTGCTGGTCGGTTCGATGGCGGGATTCCTCGGCTCCGCCCAGATCAGCATCTACGCAGGTGTGAAGTCGTTCTGCCGCACCTTCGCCGAGGGCCTGTGGCTCGAGATGCGCGAGTACGACGTCGACGTCCTCGAGATGGTCCTCGGTGTCACCCGGACCCCCGCGATGGCCCGCGCCGGGCTGAACATGGACATCCCCGGCCTGAACGTCTCCGAGCCCGCGGACGTGGCGGCGCAGGCTCTCGCAAACCTGTCGAACGGCCCGGTGGTGGTCGCGAAGGGCAACGAGGGCGCGGTGGAGAAGCGCAGTGGTGGCAACCGGGCCGAACTGCTGCTCGCCGCCCAGGCCGCATCGAAGGCGATGCTGCCGCCGGAATCCAAGTAACACAACGCGATCCGGGGTCGACTTCGTGGGCGACCCCGGATCGGCGATCGGTCAGCGGGCCGTCAGGCGTTCCGACAGCTCCCACAGCGCGGCCGCGGTGACCGGGTCGGCGGCATGGGCCGACGCCCGGCCGATGCCGCAGTCGGCGAGGTACGCCCCGCCCGCGCCGTCCAGGTCGGCGGACGTCGCGGCCCACACCGAGGTGGCCGCCGCGGCCGGGATCGATTTGAGATTCGCGAGCAGGCCGGGCTTTCCGGCACTCATCCGCTTCATCTCCGCGAAGTCGTCGCGGGACATGTACCGCGACAGACCCGTCGCGCACACCCCCGGGTGCACCGCGAACGCCTGGATACCACTGTCTGCGTAGCGATGCTGGAGTTCGACGGTCATGAGGACGTTGGCGGCCTTGGACTGTGCGTACGCGACGAACTTGTCGTAGGGACGCTCCACGAAGTTCGGGTCCCCCAGATCGACGGCGTGGGCCCGGTGCGCGTCGGACGACACCGTCACCACCCGGGCGGGTGTCCCCGAGCGTCGAGCCCCGTCCTGCAAGTGTGGCAACAACAGGGTGGTCAGCAGGAAGTGGCCCAGGTGATTGGTGCCGAACTGCAGCTCGAACCCGTCGGCGGTGCGCCCGAACGGCGTGTACATCACCCCGGCGTTGTTGAGCAGCAGATCCAGGGGCTTCCCGATCTCGTCGATGCGCCGGGCCGCCGCTCGGACAGTGCGCACGTCGGCCAGATCGACGGCGACGGCATGCAGTTCGGCGTCCGGGATCTCGCCTCGGATCCGATCGGCGACGGCTGCCGCCGCGGTACCGTCGCGGGCCGCCAGGATCACTGCTGCACCGGAGGCCGCCAGCGCACGGGCGGTCTCCGTGCCGAGCCCGCTGGTCGCACCGGTCACCACCGCGGTTCGCCCGCGCAGGTCGATCCCGGCGAGGACCTCGTCGGTCGTGGTATCGGGCCCGAAACCGTTCATTCCCAAGGCAGTTCCTTCCAGTCGGTCGACACGCGCGCGGACCAGTCCGGGTCGCGCCGGTCGAGAAATGCGCGCACACCCTCGGACGCGTCGGCGCTGCCCATCACGCGGTGGTGGAGCTCGGTCTCGAACTCGGCCACCCGTTCCGGGGAGAATCCGTACCGCGCGGTGTCCCACAGCAGTCGCTTCGACAGCGCCGCCGACATCGGTGCGACGTTGGTGGCGATGTCCCGCGCCATCGCCAGCGCCGCGGGGAGCACCTCGTCGGCGGGCAGGGATCGGCTCGCGATTCCCAGCCGCACCGCCTCCGGGCCGTCGAAGGTGCGCCCGGTCAGCAGGATCTCGGCGGCCGCGGCCATCCCGGCCGCACGCGGAACGGTCCAGTGCGACATCGCATCCGGGACCACCCCCCGCCGCACCTGCGGGATCGCGTACTTGGCGTCGTCGGCCACGATGCGGATGTCGGCCTGCATCGCGAGGGTGAGGCCGATACCGATGGCGTGGCCGTTCACCGCGGCGATCACCGGTTTGCGGAGGTCGAAGGCCGGCGGGTTCACCGGCGACGCGGAGAACCCGTCGTGGGTGGGTGCGGCGAAGGTGTCCGTGCCGGCGGTGAGGTCGGCCCCGGCACAGAACGCCGGCGGGGTTCCGGTGAGCACCAGGACTCGGACGTCGTCGTCGGCGTCCAGGGCGCGGTAGAGATCGCCGAGCGTGCGTCCCATGGCCCCGGTGAACGCGTTGCGCTGCTGCGGCCGGTCGAGCGTGAGAACCGCGACGCCGTCGACGATCTCGACCAGGACGTCGCTCACGACGTCAGCGCCTTGACCGCCGCGACGAGGTCGGCGATGTGCCGGTCGTCGACGTCGTACCCGGGGAAGTAGCAGCACACCCGGTCGCTGTGGTCACCGAAGCGCGCGACGATCTCGGCCGCGCATTCCTCCGGGGTACCGTGCACCGCGAGGGTCGCGAGCATCTTGTCGTCGATCAGGTCGCGCATCGCGGCGAACTCTCCCCGCTTGGACAGCACGTTCAGCTCGGGCTGCAGGTCCGCCCAGCCCTCCACCTCGAGCACCGGCCGGTACGCAGGCGTGGAACCGTAGAACGCCAGGAGTCCGCGCACCCCGAGCGAGGCCGCGGCGAGTTCGTCCGGGGTGCGCCCGACGCCCACGATGATCTGCGGATAGATCGCGAGGTCCGCGCGGGTGCGGCCGCCGCGGGCGAGCCCCTCCTCGACAGCGGGTAGGGTCCGTTCCTGAAAGTGCCGGACGCTGTTGAACGGCATCACGAGCAGGCCGTCGGCCACCTCTGCGGCGGTGCGGGTCATGATCGGGCCCAGGGCACCGAGACAGACCGGCGGTGGGCCGTACGGGTTGGGCCCGGGATCGAAGGTGGGCGGCATCAACGTGTGCGTCGTGAACTCGCCCTCGAAGCGCAGGCGCGAATTCCCTTCCCACGCATCGAAGATCGCCTTGATCGCGAGTACCGTCTCGCGCATCCGAGCGGCGGGGCGAGACCACTGCGAGCCGTACCGCTTCTCGATGTGGGGGCGAATCTGGGAGCCGAGACCGAGCCGGAACCGTCCTCGGCTCAGCAGCTGCAGATCGTAGGCGGTGTTCGCCAGGTGCATCGGACTGCGCGGCAACGCGATCGCGACGTTCGTCATCAGGTCGGCCTCCACCACCGACGCGGCGGCGACCAGCGGCACGAAGACGTCGTGCGCGCCCTCGAACGTGAACAGACCGTCGACCCCGAGGTCGACCAGTTCCCGCGCTCGCTGGGCGGCATGTTCGGGCCGCCCGTCCAGTTGCACGTCGATCTTCACGAGTGACTCGCTTTCGTCTCGGACGCGGCCGCGACCCCGCGGCACGCGAGTGTGTACAGGGCGTCGGTGAGGGACTCCACGAACGCCTCGGCGTCCACGTAGCCCTGGGTGAGGCCGCGGATCGACGTCGCGCCGGTGAGGATCTCGAAGAGGATCGACGCATCGACCGGTCCGGGGACTTCGCCGGTCTGGGCGGCCCGGTCGAGTCGCGCGACGAACGCATCGCGGACCGGTGCCTGCCGGGCGAGCAGACGGCTGCGGTCCGCGTCCGCCTGCATGTCGGACAGCAACCCCGGGACTCCGGCCCGCGCGGCAGGACTGGCCGCACGCACCAGGAACGCCCGCGCCCAGGTCGCCAGGTCCGCACGCAGATCCCCGGTGTCCGCGGGCAGGTCGTACCGGCCGGGGCCGTGCACGGCCTCCTCGATCAGCGCCTCCCGGGTGGGCCAGCGCCGATAGATCGCGGGCGCACTGACCTGCGCCCGGCGCACGATCGCGGCAATGGTCGTCTGCTGGTAGCCGACGTCCGCGAGCAGACGACGGGCAGCGACCAGCACCGCGTGATCCTTGCCGGGGTCCCGCGGTCGACCCACCCGCTGCGTACGCTCACTCATTACGTTTCATGCTAGGACGTTATGTAGCTGTTTCGCGGCGAAATCGCGGAACTGGTGCGGACAGCGTGCCCGAGTCGGTACCGGCCCGCGATGGCACCCCGCCACCGGGGATAATTCCCACGTGACTGCAACACTGCGCATCTCCGGCCTGTCCGCATCTCGGGGCGAGCGCACCCTCTTCACCGACCTCGATCTCACCGTCGCGCCCGGCGACGTGATCGGACTCGTCGGCGCAAACGGAGCCGGCAAGTCGACGCTGTTGACCACACTCGCCGGGGTCGGGAGCGCCGACGTCGAGGGAACCGTCACGCTCAGCCCGCCGGACGCCACGGTCGGATACCTCGCACAGGAACCGGACCGGATCGCCGGTGAGACGGTGCTCGAATTCCTGGGGCGCCGGACGGGCGTCACCGCCGCCGAGTCCACGATGAACGCCGCCGCCGAGTCGCTCGCGGACGGCGGTGAGGACCTCTACTCCCCCGCCCTCGACCGCTGGCTCGCCCTCGGCGGTGCCGACCTCGCCGAGCGCGCCGAGAAGGTGCTCTCCGACCTCGGCCTGGACGTCACCGGCGACGCCCACATGACGGACCTGTCGGGCGGCCAGGCCGCCCGCGCCGGGCTGGCGTCGCTGCTGCTGTCCCGCTACGACGTGCTGCTGCTCGACGAGCCCACCAACGACCTGGACCTGCCCGGCCTCGAGCAGCTGGAACAGTTCGTCGCCGAAACCCGGACCGCGCTGGTGGTGGTGAGCCACGATCGAGAGTTCCTGGCGCGCACCGTGACCGGCATCGTCGAACTGGATCTCGCGCAGCAGCAGATCGCGGTGTACGACGGCGGCTACGAGGCCTATCTGGTGGAACGGGAGGTGGCTCGCCGTCACGCCCGCGAGGCGTTCGACGAGTACGCAGGCAACCTCTCCGCGCTCGAGGATCGCGCGCAGATGCAGCGCAACTGGCTCGAGCACGGTGTCCGCAACGCCCGCCGCAAGGCCAAGGGCGGCGACTCCGACAAGATGGGACGCAAGGCCCGCGCGGAATCCACCGAGAAGCAGGCCGCCAAGGCCCGTCAGACCCAGCGCCGGATCGAACGACTCGACGTGGTGGAGGAGCCCCGCAAGGAGTGGGAACTACGGATGGAGATCGCCGCCGCGCCGCGTAGCGGTGCGGTGGTGGCAACGATGAGTGGCGCCGTGGTCCGACGCGACGGCTTCACGTTCGGCCCGGTCACTGCACAGGTCGACTGGGGTGACCGCATCCTCATCACCGGCCCCAACGGATCCGGCAAGTCGACGCTGCTGAGCGTCCTCCTCGGCAAGCTCGCCCCGGACGAGGGCACGGCAACCCTGGGATCGGGTGTCGCGGTCGGCGAGATCGACCAGGCACGTGGACTTTTCGAGGGCGACGAGGTGCTGTCCGACGCGTTCGGTGCGCAGGTCCCGGACTGGCCCGAGGCCGAGGTCCGCACCCTGCTCGCCAAGTTCGGCCTCAAGGGGCACCACGTGCTGCGGCCCGCGTCGTCGCTGTCGCCGGGCGAACGTACCCGTGCGGCCCTCGCGCTGCTACAGGCTCGGGGCGTGAACCTCCTGGTCCTCGACGAACCCACCAATCACCTCGACCTGCCGGCGATCGAACAGCTCGAGCAGGCGATGGAATCCTTCACCGGCACACTGCTGTTGGTCACCCACGACCGGCGGATGCTGGAGTCGACGCGCAGCACCCGACGGTGGCGGATGGACGGCGGCCGACTCAGCGAGAGCTGAGCCGGCCACCGACTGGGCGTCAGCCCAGCAGAACCTGCCCCAGGTACTCGCCCTCACGGCATCCCGGCAGGATCGCGAACACCGCGGACCCGATCGGCGTCGACCACTGGTTGAACATGTCCAACTCGGCGAGGCGCTGTTGCACCGGCAGGTACTGGGCGTCGACGTCGGCCTGGTAGGCCACGAAGATCAGCCCCGAGTCGGAGACTCCGACACCATCCGGCGCCTCGTCGTAGTTGTACGCCCGGCGGTGGAAGCGCTCCCGCGGGTCGACGGGACGGGCCCGAGCGATGTGCGAGAACTCGGAGATGATCGTGAGCCCGCCAGGTCCGGTGGCCTCGAAATCGGGTGTGTCGTGCTCGGATTCACCGGTGAGCGGCGAGCCGTCGGACATCCGTCGGCCCATCACCACGTCACGGCCGGGACCGTCGAGTTCGTCCCACCCGTCGAGGTCGAGGTGGATGCGCCGGATCACCACCGACGTCCCGCCGGCCAGCCACGGCTGCTCCGCACCGTCGTTCCACACCACCTGCGCGAAGTCGTCGCTGCCTGCCTGCGGGTTGACGGTGCCGTCCACCTGCCCCATCAGATTCCGCATCGTGGTGCCGTCCGGTTCGCTGCCGCGGGCGCGGCGGAACCCGCGCTGCACCCAGCGCACCGTCGCGGTGTTGCGGGCAGCCTTGAGCAGCACCCGCAGCGTGTGGGCGACGGTGACCGGATCGTCCGAGCCCACCTGCAGCAGGATGTCTCCGTCGTTCCACCGCTCCTCGAGTCGGTCGATCTCGTACGGCGGCAACGGCTTGCACCACGACGGCCGCCGATCCTCGAGTCCCGCGGCCCGGAACGCGCCCGGGCCGAATCCGACGGTGACGGTGAGCCGCGCCGGTGCCGTCGCGAGGCCGGGCTCGGTGTCGGCGAGTGCGCCGCGCCCCGCGGTGAGCCGGGCCGCGTCGTCGGTCCACACCCGCATCATCCGGACCAGCGCGGCCCGGTCGGTGCCGGGACGCAGGTCGAGTCCGACGAACGTGGTGTGCGCCTGCGGCGTCGTCTCGATGCCCGCCTGGTGTTCCCCGTGGAACGGGACCACCGGCGAGACGGCTTCGGCCCTGGCGGGGCGGGCGACAACGGCGCCCGCCCCGAGGCCGAGGCCGACGCCGCCGACAGCGACGGCACCGGCCCCGAGCAGCCGACGGCGGCTGATATCAGCCACCGTGGTTCATCCCCTGGGTTTCCGCGGGCGCCGCACCGTGGTCGCCACCGCTGTACTCCTCGCGGGCGCCGGTGAAGTCACGGACCTGCGCCGTGAACTGGGCGGTGGCACCGTCGGCGAACTCGAACGTGAACGGGACGTCGGTGCCGGCCTGGACCGGTGCGGGCAGGTCGAACAGCATGATGTGGTCGGCTCCCGGCTTGAGCTCGTACGTGCTGTGTGCCGCCACCGTCACGCCGCCGTCCTTCTCGCGCATCTTCATCGCGCCGGTGCCGTCGGGCGCCATCTCGTGCAGTTCGACGCGCGGCGATGCCGTCGTGGTGACCTTGGTGAGGTTGACCGGGTTGTCGGAGTTGTTGACGATGGTGCCGAACAGTGCGGTCATGCCCGTGTCGGCCGCCTTGACCCACGAGTCCTGCAGCGCGATCGCCGCGGTGTCGGTACCGCTCGACTTCGAGTCGTCCGAGTCGCTGCTGCAGCCGGTGAGAACGAGGCCGGCAGCGACCGCCACGCCGATCGCGAGGGTGCGGGCGCGGGTGAATGCCTTCATGAATCTGTGCCTTTCGTGTGCGGGCGCGCGGCAGTCGTCAGGCGCGCGGGCGCGGCCCGCAGGGTGTGGGAGGACACGCGTCGATGGCGCGAGACGGCCGTGACGCGGTGAAGTGAGGTGAAGCGATCAGCAGAAGACGGGTGGTCCGCGGCGCGCGATGGGACCGACGCGCACCACCGACAGGGGCGGGCGGATGTCGGTGACGACATGCGGAGACGCCGGCTCGAGCCGGACCGGCAGGGCGGCGAGTATCCGCGGCACGATGCGGCGCAGCGCGGCGTAGGCGCGGGGGCCGATGCGTTCGGCACCCGCGATGAGGGCCGCACACAGCACGACAGCGACGGAGTGCGCGAGCAGCATCGGCACCGTCAGGTGTGAACCCGAGTGAGCCCCGGCGTGCGCGTCGCCCAGCGACAACGCCGTATGGGAGAGCACCTGACCGGTGGCCAGGACGGGCACGAGCCACATCCGCCGGACGGCGAGGGCGGGCACCGCAACCACACACGCGGCCAGCACCGTGGCGACACCGGCGAGCAGCAACAGGGTCACGCCGTGCGGGGCGCCGCCACCGGCGATTCCGTGCGCACCGATCGCCAGAGCGATTGCGGACCCGGCGACGGCGACGCCACGCACTTGACGTGCGAGCTCCTCACCTGGGCCGATACGCATGCCCCGAGGTTACTACAGGTCGTCGTATCGGCCGGCCCCGGTGCACCACGGACTGTTCGCTCGATTTGACAGGTTGTTGGGTTTTCCCAACAATCTGTTGCATGAGTCCGGTGCGACGTGGGGCCAACCTCCCCATCCACAACCGCATCGCCGTGCTGCGCGCCGAGCGCAAGATCAGTCGGGCTCGACTCGCCGAACTGATCGAGGTGAACCCTCAGACCGTCGGCGCGCTCGAGCGGGGCGACCACTACCCCAGCCTCGACCTGGCGTTGCGAATCTGCGCGGTGTTCGAGCTTCCGGTGGAGGCCGTGTTCTCGCGAACGGAGTTCGGACCACTCAGCGCCGAGCTGTACCGAAACGATCGAGCCCGAGAAGGAGAGAGCCATGCCTGACGCCGGCATGCTCGAGCGCTATCAGGCCTTCCGCACCCGCCGCTTCCTGCGCAACGAGGAACAGTTCAAGAACTGGCTGCCGAGCTGGCGGACACAGCGTCGGCG
Organism: Rhodococcus sp. AG1013; assembly: GCF_003350365.1. Classification (NCBI taxonomy): domain Bacteria; kingdom Bacillati; phylum Actinomycetota; class Actinomycetes; order Mycobacteriales; family Nocardiaceae; genus Rhodococcus; species Rhodococcus sp. AG1013. The sequence continues at coordinate 87,744 of NZ_QQAT01000016.1, read as the reverse complement.
GCGCGCACTCGTCGCGCTGCTGGCCGTGATCTTCGTGTGCATGCTCGCGGTGGGCGTCGTCTGCCTGACGAACATGCGGATCGGTCCGCTGCTGTGGCTGCCGGCCGGAGCGTTGTTCATCACGGTGTGGACGACCCTGCAGATCGTCTCCGGCCGCCAGGGCGACGCCCCGCGTGACGCTCTCGACGAGTGGGAGATCGCGCAACGCGACAGCGCCCGCTCGATCGGACTCACGGTGACGCAGGTCCTGACCTTCGTGCCGGCGATGTTCCTGATCATCGGCGGAGCACTCGACCTCGGCATCGATCGCCCCAACTTCATCTACGCCAGCGGACTCTTCGTCCTCACGACGCTCATCATCGGCGCCTGTGTACCCGCGATGATCCTGGCGTGGACCCGCCCCGACCCCGATCCCGACGACCATCTGGAGCCCGAATGACCGGACAGACCCTCACCTTCGACGGGATCTCGAAACGCTACGGCGATCTCGTGGCCCTCGAGGGCCTGAGCTTCGAGGTCCGCCCGGGCGAGATCTTCGGGTTCGTCGGCAGCAACGGTGCCGGCAAGACCACCACGATGCGGATTGCGCTCGGAGTCCTCGCGGCCGACAGCGGCGAGGTCCGCCTCGGCGGCAAGCCCGTCGATCTCGAGGTGCGGCGCTCGATCGGCTACATGCCCGAGGAACGTGGCCTCTACCCGAAGATGAAGGTGGGCCGCCAGCTCGCGTACTTCGCGGAGCTGCACGGGCTGTCCCGCGCCGACGCCGCCGATTCGGTGCGCCGGTGGACCGAGCGCCTCGGCATCGCCGAGCGCGTGAACGACACCGTCGACTCGCTGAGCCTGGGCAACCAGCAGCGCGTGCAGCTCGCGGCCGCGCTCGTCCACGATCCCGCGGTGCTGATCCTCGACGAGCCGTTCTCCGGGCTGGACCCGGTCGCCGTCGACGTCATGAGCAACGTCCTGATCGAGAAGGCGAAAACCGGTGTCCCGGTGATCTTCTCGAGCCACCAGCTGGACCTCGTGCAGCGCCTGTGCGACCGGGTCGGGATCGTCGCCAAGGGTCGGATGAGCACGATCGGAACCGTCGACGAACTGCGCGGCCGGGGCGATGTCCGACTCGAGGTCCACGCCCCCGCGGCGCCGCCCGGATGGGCCGACCATCTCTTCGGCGTCACCACCGTGAGCCATACCGAGGGGCGGACCCTGCTCTCCCTCGGCGCGGGCGCCGACGACCAGGCCGTCCTCGACGCCGCTCTGAAGACCGGACCGGTGCACGAGTTCACCGTCCGCAAGCCGTCCCTGACCGACCTGTTCCGAGAGGTGGTGTCCGCATGAGCGGCACTCGAGAGCGGGGAGGAATCAGCCCGGCCCGCGCGATCGCGCTGGTCGCCCGCCGTGAATTCCTGACGCAGGTGTCGAAGAAGAGCTTCGTCATCAGCAACGCGATCATCCTCATCGCCATCGTCGGCGGCATCCTCGCCGTGTCGCTCTTCTCGGGAGGCGACGACGACGACCGCGCGAAGGTCGGACTCGTGGGCGACCAGTCGCTGAGCGCGGCCCTGGTCGCGACCGGGGACGCAGCCGGTAACCCGGTCGAGGTGACCGAGATCGCCGACGAGCAGACCGCCCGCAGCCAGGTGGAGAGCGGCGACCTCGACGTCGCACTGATTCCCGGCGCCGACAACGGCGTCACCGCGATCACCGAGTCCGAGATCGACTCGTCGCTGCGGGTCGTGCTCGACGCCGCCGTCGCGACGCAGGCCCAGTCGGCAGCGCTGGCCGCCCAGGGCGTGGACGCCACACAGCTCGCCGCGGCCACCGAGGGCGCCGTCGTCACCGTGGAAGCGATCGATCCGCCGGACCCCGAGCGCGGACAGCGCATCGCGCTCTCGACCGCCGTCGTCTTCCTGCTCTACATGCAGATCCTGGTGTTCGGCATGTACGTCGCAATGGGCGTGGTCGAGGAGAAGTCGTCCCGCGTCGTCGAGTTGCTGCTGTCCACGCTGCGTCCGCTGCAGCTGTTGTGGGGCAAGGTGATCGGCATCGGTGCAGTCGGGCTCGCGCAGCTGACGGCGTACGGCGTCGCGGGTGTCGGCACGGGCGTCGCGACCGGAGCACTGACGCTGGGCGGCACCGCGTGGGGCACACTGGCCGGCACGCTCGGCTGGTTCGTGCTCGGGTTCGCGTTCTTCGCGGTGCTCTACGCCGCGACCGGATCGATGGTCTCGCGTCAGGAGGACGTCAATTCCACGGCGATGCCGCTGACCATCCTCGTGATGGCGATGTTCTTCTCCGCGTTCACCGCCGTGCAGGATCCGGACGGCACGCTGTCGAACGTGCTCAGCTGGATTCCGCCGTTCTCCGCGATCCTGATGCCGCTGCGCATCGCCGCGGGCGTCGCGTCTCCCGCGCAGATCGCCGGCACGATCGCGCTGATGCTCGTCGTCACCGTGGCGATGTCGGCCCTCGCCGCCCGCATCTATCAGCGGTCGATCCTGCGGATGGGCAAGACGGTCTCGTGGCGTGAGGCCCTCGCCCGGTAACTAGTCTGGAGCCGTGACGGCCGCCGCCGCTCCTCGAGCGGCGGCGGCCGCTTCGTAACGAAGTGGAGGAAGATCCGTGGCCCCCAAGAAGATCTCGGCTCGTGAACTGATCGGCCAGGTGTTCGACGCCGACAGCTTCGTCTCGTGGGACACCGTCCCGATCGACGTCTCGCCCGATCCGAAGTATCGGGCCGAACTCGACGCCGCCGCAGTGAAGTCGGGCACCGACGAGTCCGTGATCACCGGCACCGCCACGCTCGGTGGTCGTCGGGTCGCGGTGATCGCGTGCGAGTTCGCGTTCCTCGCGGGCTCCATCGGGGTGGCGGCGTCCGAGCGGATCGTCACCGCGATCGAGCGGGCCACCGCGGAGGGGCTGCCGCTGCTCGCGTCGCCGACCTCCGGCGGTACCCGGATGCAGGAGGGCACGCTGGCCTTCGTGCAGATGGTGAAGATCGCGGCGGCCATCGCGGCACACAAGGCCGCGCACCTGCCCTACCTCGTGTATCTGCGGAACCCGACGACCGGTGGCGTGTTCGCGTCGTGGGGGTCGCTCGGGCACGTCACCATCGCCGAACCCGGCGCCCTGGTCGGGTTCCTCGGTCCCCGCGTCTACGAGGCCCTCTACGGCGAGAAGTTCCCGGAGGGGGTGCAGACGTCGGAGAACCTGTACCGCAACGGCGTGATCGACGGTGTCGCGTCGACGACGCAGTTGCGGGACCTCGTCGAGCGCGCGCTACATGTGCTGGTGGATCCGGCCGACCCACTCGATACGAGTACCGATCCTGTTGCAGAACAGGATGTTCCGGACGTCCCGGCGTGGCAGTCCGTCATGATCTCGCGCCGCGCCGACCGCCCCGGCATTCGCGAGCTGGTCCGTCACGCCACTTCCACCCGGGTACCGCTGAGCGGCACCGGACAGGGCGAGGTCGATTCGACGGTCCTACTGTCACTCGCCCGTTTCCAGGGTCAGCCGTGTGTGCTGTTCGGGCAGGACCGCGCCGGCCAGTCGGCCCTGAACACGATGGGCCCGGCCGCGCTGCGCGAGGCCCGCCGCGGCATGCGGATGGCGGCCGAACTGCGGTTGCCGCTGGTGCTGGTGATCGACACGCTCGGCGCGGCGCTGTCGAAGGAGGCCGAGGAGCGCGGCCTGGCACCGGAGATCGCGCGGTGCATCTCCGATCTCGTCACCCTGCGCACCCCCACCGTCTCGGTGCTGCTCGGGCAGGGCACCGGCGGCGGCGCACTCGCGCTGCTCCCGGCCGACCGCGTCCTCGCCGCCCAGAACGGCTGGCTCGCACCGCTTCCCCCGGAGGGTGCGAGCGCGATCGTCCATCGCGACACCAGCCACGCGCCGCAGATGGCGGCGGCTCAGGGCATTCGGGCGCGGGACCTGCTGCGCGACGGTGTCGTCGACGGCGTCATCCCCGAGCGCCCGGACGCCGCGCTCGAACCGGTCGAGTTCTCGAGGCGTGTCGGGGCGGCGATCGCGCGTGAACTCGTCGCGCTGGGCGGAATGTCGGGAGACGACCGGATTGCGGCCCGGGTCGCCCGCTACCGCACGCTGGGGTTGCCCGCGAGCTGACTCCCTCGGGGTCGACCCGGAGGACACTGGAGGCGAACACCCGCTCGGGACCGTGAAACGGGGAACGAGGAAGGGGACACCATGAATCAACCTCGAGGCCTCGGCGCGACGGCGGTGTTCGTCGCCGCGGCGAGAGCGCTGGAGAGCCAGCGCGAGGACCGGCTGTTCGACGACTTCGTGATCGAGTCCGTCGCCGGCGGCTGCGGTCCGCTGGTGTTTCTCGGCGCCGGGCTCGACACACAGGCCTTCCGGCTGCGCTGGCCGGCGCCCGTGACCGTCTACGAACTCGACACCGCGGACATGCTCGAGTTCAAGGCCTCGGTCGTGAGCGACGCCGCGCCGAACGAGAATGCGACCCGGGTGCCGATCCCGATCGACCTGCGCGACGGCTGGCCCGCCGCCCTCCACGACGCCGGATTCCGCGACGACGTCCCGACCGCGTAGGTCCTCGAGGGCCTGCTGATGTATCTCACGGACGAGGACGTCGACGCACTGATGACCCGTGTCGGTGATCTCTCCGCCGGGGGCAGCGCGCTCGGGGCCACCGTCACCACCGTCGACTTCGCGTCGGTAATGGACGATGCGCCGATCTTCCAGGACAGCCCCTCAGCCGCGAGGAGTGGCTGAAGCTGCTCCGTTCGAACGGTCCCGCCGACGGTGGATGGTCTCGGCCACCAGGAAGTGACGACGGGACGGTTCCACTAGCTCCGTGCCGCGGACCACTCCGCCAACTGGTCCAGTGCGGTCCGTGCGAGGGCCGCGGCCTCGTCCCGATTGACGCGGGAGAGCAGGAGCGCACTGATCGACAGCGAAGTCAGGAGTCGGGTGCGATGCACGATCCGGTCGGCCGGGGTGCCGGGGTCGAGGGCGCGCAGCGCGTGGGCCAGCGCCGCGGCCAACTCCGATCGGTAGGCGTCGACCACCGCCCGCTGGGCGTCGTCGTGCGCGGCGAAGCCGGCGGCGCTGTTGAGGAGCAGGCAGCCGCGGCCCGGGTAGTCGTCGGGCAGGGATTCGAGCGCCTCGACGACACCGCAGTAGTACCGCGTCGCGGCGTCCGGGGCGGTGGGCTCGTCGGTGAGGATCCGCAGTCGCGGGCGCACGACGCGGTCCAGGTAGTCCTGCACGGCGGCGTCGAACAGACCGCGCTTGCTACCGAAGGCGTTGTACAGGCTCGACCGATTCAAGCCCGTGGCCCGCTCGAGGTCCGGAACGGACGTCTCCCCGAACCCCCTGTCCCAGAAGAGGTCCCGTGCCCGACCGACCACCGTGTCGGTGTCGAACTCCTGCGTCCGCGGCATGACGACCCCCACTTCTCGTTATGGAACGACCATTGCAGTATATATTGAAACGATCAGTTCAAAATAAGGAGGAGTGACCATGGTCGTCGCGGGACTGATTCTCGCCGCACTCGCCGGCGCGCTGCACGTCTACATCTTCTTCCTCGAATCCATGCGCTGGACCGCCCCGCGCACCCGCGCGACGTTCGGCACCAGCGCCGAGGAGGCCGTCGCGACCAAGGAACTCGCCTTCAATCAGGGCTTCTACAACCTGTTCCTGGCGATCGTCACGGCCGCCGGCATCGTCGGCGTGCTGATCGGCGCGACCGCGGTCGGATCGGCACTCGTGTTCGCCGGAACCGGATCCATGTTCCTCGCGGCGCTCGTGCTGCTGCTGTCGTCGCCGGACAAGGCCCGGGCGGCGATCACACAGGGCACCCTCCCCCTCCTCGCCGTCGTTCTCCTCACGCTCGGACTGATCCTCTGAACCCCGCACACCCCCGAAGGGACAGACCCATGTCGACCAGCACCCAGATCCAGCTCACCGCCCGCCCGACGGGATGGCCCACGCCCGACAACTTCCGGACTGTGACCGTCGAACTGCCCGACCTCGCTCCCAACCAGGTGCGGGTGGCCAACGAGTTCCTCTCCGTCGATCCGTACATGCGCGGCCGGATGAACGATGTGAAGTCGTACGTGCCGCCGTTCGCCCTGGGCGAGACGATGACCGGTGGCGCGGTGGGCCGGATCGTCGAGTCGACGTCGCCCGCCCACCCCGTCGGATCCGTCGTCGTGCACGATTTCGGCTGGCGCGACGTCGCCCAGGGTGATGCCGCGAGCTTCCGTGTCGTGGAGGAGATTCCGGGGGTTCCGGTCTCCGCGTACCTCGGCATCCTCGGGCTGACCGGATTGACCGCATACGTCGGGCTGATGCACATCGCCCACCTGAAGCCGGGCGAGTCCGTGTTCATCTCCGGCGCCGCGGGCGCCGTGGGCACGGCCGCCGGGCAGATCGCCCGACTCGAGGGCGCCGCCCGGGTGATCGGTTCCGCGGGGACCGCCGAGAAGGTGGAGCTGCTCACCGACCGCTACGGATACAGCGCGGCGTTCGACTACAAGCAGGCGCCCGTGCGGGACCAGCTGCGAGAGATCGCCGGGGACGGCATCGACGTCTACTTCGACAACGTCGGCGGCGACCACCTCGAGGCCGCCCTCGACGTGATGCGGGGCGGCGGCCGGGCCGCGCTGTGCGGCGCCATTGCGGCCTACAACGCGACCGAGCGCACCCCCGGTCCCGACAACATGGCCAACATCATCACCCGCGGACTGACCCTGCAGGGCTTCACGCTCGGCAACTACACCCACTTCTTCCCCGAGTTCGCCGCCAAGATGGGCCCCTGGCTGGCATCCGGCGACGTGGTGTTCGAGGAGACCGTCGTCGACGGCATCGACAACTCCGTCGACGCCTTCCTCCAGCTCATGCGCGGCGCAAACATCGGGAAGATGTTGGTGAAGATCTAGGCATCCGGCCCCGATCGCACGCGCAGGAGCGGTCGAACGGAGGATGGTCACTCACGGACCCGGACGTAATCGGTTGTGCTGGAGTCCACTCCAGCTTCTAGTGTCCGGGTATGCACCCAATCCTCCCGCCCACCGCGCTCCTGGAGATCGACTTCCAGCACTGGATCATCGAATCCGTGGCGGGCGGCTCGGCGGTCCACCGGGCCGCCTCGGTCCGCGCCGAACTCCGACGTGCGGGCGCTCGGGTCTTCTGCACCCGGTACCTGAGCCTCGACGCGGCAGACACCTTGCGCGCAGACCCTGCCGGGTACGGGGCATCGTTCCATCCCGAACTGACTCCGGCCGCCGGCGACATCGTTCTCAGCAAGTATCACCGCGATGTGTTCGACAACCCGGATGTCGACACGAACCTCGAACTTCTCGGCATTACCCAAGTCGTGGTCACGGGGATCGCGACAGATCACGGTGTCGAACTCGCCGCGCGCGCCGCCCGTCGGCGCGGGTACCGCACGAGTGTCGTCGCGGACGCATGCGCAGGAACCTCGACCGAAGCACACGAGCGTGCCCTCGACAGCCTCGCCGAGGCCGGGATAACGGTGATACGAGATCGGCAAACTTTGCGTTGGAGTGCACTCCAGCGCCTAGCGTCGCAATCATGACCGCTTCACTGGGAATCGCATCTGTAGCAGAGGTCACAGGTCTCACGCAGGACACGCTTCGCTGGTACGAGCGCGAGGGTCTCATTCCACGCGTTGCGCGTGGCACCGACGGACGACGCCGATACGACGATGCATCCATTCGGATCATCCAGCTCATCGTCCGGCTCAAACGCACGGGCATGCCGGTGGCGGAGGTCCGCCGGTTCCTCGCGATGTACGGAGAGGGGGCCGCAAGTCACGGCCGGCGCATGGCATTGCTGGAGGAACACCGCGCGCGAGTGGCGAGTCAGCTCGCCGAGCTGCGCGAGGACCTCGCTGCCGTCGACGACAAGATCCGCCATTACCGCGGACTCATAGCGGACGGCCTCGACTGCGACGACACCCCGATTACCGATACCTCCATCCGCGAGAGACAAGGTCAACCGGCATGACAGAACACTCCCCCACCAATCCTGATGTCGTATCAACCGTGGAACTCGGTGATGGTCTCTCCGTTAGCCGAATGGGCCTCGGAGCCATGGCATTCAGCCATGTCTACGGCCGGTCGGATCCGGCAGAAGCCCTGCAAACCATCAACCACGCCATCGACATCGGGATCTCCTTCATCGACACGGCCGATGTGTACGGTGAACCCCGCCCGGGGGCCGAGGGGCCCGCCGGAACCAACGAGGAACTCATCGCAGAAGTGCTGCGGCACCGGCGCGACGAGGTGCGGCTGGCGACGAAGTTCGGAATCACCGGCACGGTCGGGGGCAGCGCGGGCGGCAACTCGATCCGTGGCGATCGCGACTACGTGAAGTCGGCTTGCGAAGCGTCGCTGCGGCGGCTGGGAACCGATGTCATCGACCTGTACTACATGCACCGCCGCGAACTCGACCGACCGATCGAGGAAACGGTCGGCGCTATGGCCGAACTCGTCCGCGACGGCAAGATTCGACACATCGGTCTGTCGGAAGTGACCGGCGACGAGTTACGCGCAGCGGCGGCTGTACATCCGGTGGCCGCAGTTCAGAGCGAGTGGAGCGTCTGGTCGCGTGATGTGGAACGGCACGTGGTACCTGCGGCGATCGAGGTCGGGGCGGGATTCGTTCCGTACTCTCCGCTGGGTCGGGGATTTCTCACCGGCACGCTGACGAGGGAGTCCGTCGCGAACTCCATGCGCGCCGGACAGCCGCGATTCGATCAGAACTTCGAGGCGAACCAAGCGGTCGTCACCATCGTCCGGTCGATCGCCGACGAGATTGACGCAACGCCGGCGCAGACTGCCCTGGCCTGGCTCTACTCCCGCGGCACGCGGATGGGGATACCCGTCGTACCGATCCCAGGAACTCGGCGAGCGACACGGATCGACGAGAATGCCGCGTCGCTGTCGATATCGCTGTCCGACGAACAGCTGACGCGCCTCGCCGGTGCGGCCGACATGGCCGCAGGCGGCAGAAATCTCACCTTCAATGGACCGCAGTGGATCTCGGCCGGACGCGAGTGACCTGAACGCCCGACGTCGCGAACATCGACGGGGTGGCGCTGTGGCCGTTCGGCAGCTGAACCCGGCCGGCAGGGGTCAGGAACTGCCGATCATGGCCGCCGGCACGATGACGGCCACCATGACGGCGGTGTTGATCGCGTCGACGGCCTTGCGCACCGCGGCTCCCGCCCATTCGCCGTCCGCAATATCCTTGGCACGCTTGCGGATCGCCTTGCGATCGGCGTCGGGGAACGCCTTGGCCGCGGCGTCGACGGCGGACAGCAACGAGACCAGCGCGGCGGTGCGGGGACCGGGGTCCAGGCCCTCGATCAGAACGCCGGACAGCTGGTCCCGGACCGCACGCTCGTGGCTCTCGTCGACCGGCGGCCATGTCTTCGTGGGGAAGATCCCGAGAACCTTGCGGCGGCTCTCGCGAACCCAGCCGCGGCCGATCACCCGCTCGAACACCGCGATCCGCAGTTCGGCGTCGAGCTTCTCGATCACGGTCTCGGGCTTCATCGGCCGGCCGGCATCGCGGATCACGTCGAGGGTGCGAGCGAGGATCGGATCGTCGGGGGTCCCGTCGAGTCGCACGGCCAGGCGACCCTTCTTGACGTCCTCCCCCGCCTCGGCGGGCGTGACGTAGCCGTCGAGGGCGAGCTCGAGCAGCACGGCGCCGGCGAGCACGCGGGGCAGTTTCGTGCCGTCCACGAGCGGGGTGCCGGACTCGTCGTCGAGCAGCAACAGCAGCAGATCTTCGGCGATGAGCGTCATGGCTCCACCGTACGGATCCCGGATGTGGCAGGGTCCGACCATGCCCGATGTCTCCCAGGTGGCCGACGCGCTGGCCGAGAACGCCGACGCGGGCGACGCGCAGCACCTCCAGCGGTTCTTCAAGACCGGCCCCGGTGAGTACGGCGAGGGCGACGTCTTCATCGGGGTGCGGGTGCCCGCGATCCGCAAGCTCGCGAAGCAGTTCGCCGCACTCCCGCTCACCGAGGTCGACGTCCTGCTCGACTCCCCCGTCCACGAGCACCGCCTCGCGGGCCTGCTGATCCTGGTCGAACAGTTCGGCCGGGCGAGCGCGGTTCGCACGCGGGACGACGCCGCGCGGGGACGGATCGCGGACAGCTATCTCGCGGCGGTCCGACGGGGACGGGTGAACAACTGGGACCTGGTGGACCAGTCCGCCCCGTACATCCTCGGCGACTGGCTGTACGACCGTCCTCGCGATCTCGTCTTCGAGCTGGGAACCGACGAGGACCTGTGGCGCCGCCGGGTTGCGCTGCTGACGACGTTCGGATTCATCCGCAACGGTGACGCGTCGACCACCCTCGCGCTGGCGGCCCGCGTCCTCGGGGATCGGCGCGACCTGACGCAGAAGGCGACCGGGTGGATGTTGCGGGAGGTGGGCAAGCGGGTGGACCGCGTCCTGCTCACCGGATTCCTCGACGAGCACGCCGCCGCCATGGGCGCGACCGCGCTGAGCTACGCGACCGAGCATCTCGACACCGACCTGCGCGCGCACTACCGGAGCCTGCGCCGACGGTGACTCGGACAACCGTCCATGCCGTTCACCGACCGTTCCCCACCGTCCGGCGCACGCCGAACCCACGGAGGGCGGACCGACACGTCGAACGACCACCGGTCGAATAATGTGTTGTGTGCATCACAGATGCGTGGTCAGTTACCGAGAGGACACGAATCGATGAGCCCAGCCGAGCACGCAACAGGCGCGTACGCCGAGGCCTTCCGCCAGAGCGTGGAGCAGCCGGAGAAGTTCTGGCTCGCCGCCGCCGACACCGTCGAGTGGGACGCCGCGCCGACCCGTGCCCTCGACGACTCGAACGCGCCCGCGTACCGCTGGTTCCCGGACGCCGCCCTCAACACGTGCTTCAACGCGCTCGACCGGCACGTGCGCGACGGCCGCGGCGACCAGGCCGCTCTGATCTACGACTCGGCCATGGTTCCGGCCCAGCGCACGTACACCTATGCCGAACTGCTGGCGGAGGTCGCGCGCTTCGCGGGTGTGCTCGCCGAGCAGGGTGTCGTCGCCGGCGACCGCGTCATCATCTACATGCCGATGATCCCCGAGGCCGCGATCGCGATGCTGGCGTGCGCGCGCATCGGCGCCGTCCACTCGGTCGTGTTCGGCGGCTTCGCCGCGAAGGAGCTCGCCACCCGCATCGACGACGCCCAGCCCGTCGTGCTGGTCACCGCCTCGGGCGGCCTCGAACCCGGCCGCACCATCGAGTACCTGCCGATGGTCGATCAGGCGCTGGGGATGTCGGCGCACCCGCCGCACACCGTCATCGTCAAGAACCGCGAGACGATCCCCGGCTCGGCCGCCGACTACCGCGACCGCGGCGCGGCGTGGTTCGACTGGGACGAACTTGCCGCCGACGCAACCGATGCCGCGCCGGTCTCCGTTGCGGCCACGGACCCGCTGTACATCCTCTACACCTCCGGCACCACCGGAAAGCCCAAGGGCGTCGTCCGGGACAACGGTGGTCACGCCGTCGCGCTGACGTGGTCGATGCGCAACATCTACGACATCGGTCCCGGCCAGGTCATGTGGACCGCGTCCGACGTCGGCTGGGTCGTGGGCCACTCCTACATCGTCTACGCGCCGCTGCTCGCGGGTGCGACCACGGTGATGTACGAGGGCAAGCCCGTCGGCACGCCCGACGCCGGCGCGTTCTGGCGAGTCGTCCAGGAGCACAACGTCTCCGCGCTGTTCACTGCCCCCACCGCGATCCGCGCCATCCGCAAGGCCGACCCGGATGCGAACGAGCTTGCCAAGTACGACATCTCGTCGATGACGACGCTGTTCGCGGCCGGCGAGCGCCTCGACCCCGACACGTACGTGTGGGCCACCGAGAAGCTCGGTGTCCCGGTGATCGACCACTGGTGGCAGACCGAGACCGGCTGGGCGATCTGCGCGAACATGCGTGGGCTGGAACCGATGCCGATCAAGGCCGGCTCCCCCACCGTGCCCGTCCCCGGCTACCGGGTGGGCATCGTCGACGGCGAGGGCGCCCCCGTCTCGGCCGGCACCGAGGGCAACATCGTGATCGCCCTGCCGCTGCCCCCGGGCACCCTGGCCGGGCTGTGGCGCGACGAGGACCGGTACGTGAAGTCGTACCTGTCGACGTTCGACGGGTACTACCTCACGGGCGACTCCGGCTACATCGACGAGGACGGCTATGTCTTCGTCCTCGGCCGCAGCGACGACGTCATCAACGTTGCCGGGCACCGGCTTTCGACGGGCAGCATGGAGGCCGTGGTCGCCGGGCACCCGGCGGTTGCCGAGTGCGCCGTCATCGGCATCCACGACGAGCTCAAGGGCCAGCGCCCCAGCGGCTACGTCGTACTCAAGGCGGGTGTGGAGATCGACGACGAGGTGCTGCGCAAGGAACTGGTCGCGATGGTGCGCGAGCAGATCGGCGCCGTCGCCACGTTCCGCGACGTCACCGTCGTGCAGGCGCTGCCGAAGACCCGCTCCGGCAAGATCCTGCGCAAGACGATGCGTCAGATCGCCGACAACGCCGAGTACACCGTGCCGTCCACGATCGAGGATCCCTCGGTCCTCGAGGAGCTCGAGAAGCTGCTGCGCGGCTAGCAACCACCGTCGACGGAAAGGCTCCGCACCGCAAGGTGCGGAGCTTTTCCTATTTCGGATAAATGGGACCAGTCGAATCAATTCGACCAAACGACATATAAGTTCAATCACCCAAACCCGCAGGTCAGGACGTGCGGCATCCTTGACCATCACGGTACGATCACGGTAGGTTTACGAACAGGGTTTCACCCGATCCTCGATTCGACGCCACCGATTCGCATTTGCCCGAGGGGGAGAATTGTCCGCAGTCGCCACGCCGTCCGTCCACGCCCTCCTGCGTGATCTCGTCGCGAACAGCCCGCGGCGCCATTTCCTGCACGACACCGAGGGCGTGGAGCTGTCGAACCAGGGTGCTCTGCTGCGCGAATTCGTCGCGACGGTCCAGGCGTGCCTGGAGCGGGACCTGAACGCCCTCCGCGAGTCGGAACGCAAGGAGCGGTCCACCGATCCCGACTGGGCCGACGGACCGGGCATACGTTTGATCGCGTCGATCGCCCAGTACGACGAGATCCTGAACACGCTGCTCGACGCCGTCGCGCCGTTCGAGGCCGGACGCATGACGACCGTGTGGACACTGCTCGGGTCGGCCGCCGAACGACTCCGCATCCTGGCTGCGCTGGAATCATCCGTGGGCGAGCGGGTGGCGGCGCAGCTCGCGGCCGCATCGGCGCGCGCCCGTGGCCGGCTCACCGCGGCGGCGTCCGAGAACATCGACCTGGACCTCCCGGCCGCCTTGGTGTCCGCGGAGCTTGTTGCGACGGAAACCGATCCGCTGCCACTGCCCGGTCCGCACGCACCGGTCGCCGCGCTGGTCGAACTCGTCGAACTGGGCGCCGCCACCGCGCGTGACGGCGGCCCGCTGGATGTGCAGTCGCTGCACGCGTCGCCGCACGCCACCGACTACGTCCACCTGGCCACCGTCGGCGGCTACCAGTTCCATCTTGTGCTCGAGATCGTGCGCGAGGCCACCGACGCGTTGTGTTCCGTGGCCGACCTGCTGACACACGAGTCCGTCTGGAGCGAGTGGGCCACCGACGTCCGGGCGGCCGTCGAGTACGCGTGGGCGTGCATCTGACGGCTCGCCCGGCACGCTAGCGGCGGACGGGCACCGGATCGACCAGGACGCAGCGAGCACCCGAGAAGATCGTCGGCATGCACTTGTTGCAGTGGATGCACAGCGACCGGGTGCGCGACTCGGCCTCGATGCGGTTGATCAGGTCCGGCTCCCGCAGCAGCGCGCGGGCCATCGCGACGAACTCGAAGCCCTCGGCCATCGCGGTGTCCATGCCGGCCTTGTCGGTCACGCCGCCCAGCAGCACCAGCGGCATCTTCACCGCAGCCCGGATCTGCCGGGCCTCCTCGAGCATGAACAGCGGCTCGTACGGGTAGGTCTTGATGAACGCCTTGCCGACCATCTGCACGCCGAGCTTGATCGGCTGCGGCATCGCGTTGGCGAAGTCGCGGACCGGGGCGTCGCCCTTGAACAGGTACATCGGGTTCAGCAGCGAACTGCCCATGGTGAGTTCGAGGGCGTCGAGGCTGCCGTCGGCCTCGAGCCACTGGGCCACCTGGATCGCCTCGTCCACCCAGAAGCCGCCGGGCACGCCGTCGTCCATGTTGAGCTTGGCGAGGATCGCGATCCGGTCACCGACGGCCTCGCGTACGGCACGCGCAGTCTCCAGCACGATCCGCGCCCGGTTCTCGAGCGATCCGCCGTAGTTGTCCTTGCGCTTGTTCAGCTTGGGGCTCAGGAACGAACTCGCGAAGTAGTTGTGGCCGAAATGGATCTCGACGGCGTCGAAGCCGCCCTCGATCGCGAACTTGGCGGCGTCGGCGTGCGCCTGGGTGACCCGTGCGATGTCGGCGGCGGTCGCGGCGTGGATCTTCTTCATGCTCATGGGGTTGAACGACGTCGACGGTGCCAGCGCCGGCAGCCGGTTGGACTTCTCGTTCGCGACCGGACCGGCGTGCCCGATCTGCGCGGACGCCGCGGCGCCCTCGGCGTGGATGGCGTCGGTCAGCCTGCGTAGTCCCGGCACCACCTCGGGACGCATCCACAGCTGCCCGCGTTCGGTGCGCCCCTCGGGCTGCACGGCGCAGTATGCGACGGTGGTCATGCCGACACCGCCCGCGGCCGGCTGGCGATGGAACTCGATCAGCTCGTCCGTGACCAGCGCTTGCGGCGTCCGTCCCTCGAACGTCGCCGACTTGATGATGCGGTTGCGCAGCGTGATCGGGCCCAGCTTGGCCGGCGCGAACACGTCAGGAGGAGCGATCTGGGACACCATGAAACCTTCCGTCGAGGGGCGGGCCGAGGCTATACCGCAGCCAGCGGTCTCGAAAGTGGGGGTGTCCACCCAGTGGGACACCCGGGCGATCAGCCCAGTTCGCCGTAGCGCGCCAGCGCCTCGCGCCGCTCCTCGGCGTGGTCGACGACCTGGCCGGGATAGTCGTCGGGGCGCCCGGCCTTCAACGCGTGCACCGCCTTGCCCTCGACGCCGCGCAGTTCGGGCACCCACCGCCGCACGTACTCGCCCGTCGGATCGAACTTCTCGCCCTGGCTGATCGGGTTGAACACCCGGAAGTACGGGGCCGCGTCGGTGCCGGACCCGGCGGTCCACTGCCAGCCGTGCTGATTCGACGCCAGATCGCCGTCCACCAACTGCTGCATGAAGTACCGCGCGCCGCGCCACCAGGGCAGGTGCAGGTCCTTGACGAGGAACGACGCCACGATCATCCGCACCCGGTTGTGCATCCACCCCTCGACGGCCAACTGCCGCATGCCGGCGTCGACGATCGGGTACCCGGTGCGGCCCGCGCACCACGCATCGAACAAGGCGTCGGCGTCGAGTCCGGCGTCCTGCCGGATCACATCGAACCTGCGGTCGTAGTTGCGGCGTGCGCTGTCGGGACGCTGGAACAGGATGTCCGCGTAGAAGTCTCGCCACGCGAGCTGGCGCCGGTACTGCTCGGCGCCGCGACTGCGCCGGCGCGCCAGATCCGCGAGCATGGTGCGCGGGTGGATGTTGCCGAACTTGAGGTACACCGACATCCGGCTGGTGGTGTCGAGGTCCGGGCGGTCGCGTTCGTGGTCGTAGCGGATCAGGTCGTCGTCGCAGAACTCCCGCCACCGCGTCAGTGCCGCGCTCTCGCCCGCCTCGAGGCCCGGCTCCGACGGTGCCGGAATCGCCACTCGATCACGCAGCCCGCCAACGTCATCCGGGTCGATCCACGCGACGGTGTCCACGCCGGTCTGCGCGGGCCCGCGCCAGCCGTGGTCGAGCCACCGCTTGAACCACGGCGTGAACACCTTGTACGGGGTGCCGTCGTCCTTGGTCACCCGGCCCGGCGCGATCGCGTACGGCGAGCCCGTGGCCACCAACTCGACCTGCTCGGCCACCGCCGCGTCGCGCTCCCGCCCGTACGGCCCGTAATCGGCGCTGACGTGCACCTCCCGCGCACCAACGGCTTTCGCCACCCGAGGGACCACCTCGGCAGGATCGCCGCGCATCACCAGCAGACGCCCGTCCATCCGCTCGTCGAGCGCGACGAGGCTGCGGCACAGGAAGTCTCGACGGGGACCGCCGGACGGACCGAGCAGCCGGTCGTCGAGGACGAACAACCCCAACGCCCGCTCCCCCGCCGAACTCAACGTCGGCAGGTCCGCCAGTCGCAGATCGCGCCGAAACCACACAAGAGACTCGGCCACGTCGTCCTCTCCGTCGATGGTGCATGCGGTGCGCCACCCACGGTAGTTCAGCCGCCCTGGCCCGGATCCGGCTCCGACGCCGCGGACTCGGATCGGCGCCGACGCACCACCCGCACCGCCACCACCGTGAACAGCACCAGCACGAGCGCCAGCAGGATCCCCGTGTCGGAGACGTTCCGGGCCCATTCACTCAACGTGACCTGGAGCGAGAACTGGTCGTCCACGCCCATCACACTGCCGAGGTTCGCCGTCCCGTCCGTGACGAGAAAGAGGGCCCCGAGCGCCACGAACAGCAGGCCCGACACCAGCGACGTCGTGTGTAGACGCACCGGGCCGAGCGCGATCTGCTTGCCCCGCAACCACTGACGCCGTCCCAGATCGAATCGATCCCAGAGCAACGCCAGCACGAAGAGCGGCACGGTCATCCCGAGCGCGTAGACGGCCATCAGCAGTCCGCCGTAGCCGGCACCGCCCCCGGCTACCGCGATCGTGAGAACGCTGCCGAGCAGGGGCCCGGAACAGAACCCGGCGAACCCGTAGACCGCTCCGAGCGCGAACACCGACACGGTCCCGGAGATGCGGACGGATCCCGCCGCGCGTTGCGCGGGAGCGAACGCGAATCCCCGGCCGAACACCGTCATCACACCGAGCGCGATCAGCACCAGACCGCTGACCGTCGTCACCGTCTCGCGGTGCTGGGTCAGCAACGATCCCATCGCCCCGAGGCCGGCGCCGAGCGGCACCAGCACCACCGCGAGGCCGACGTAGAACACCGCGGTCCGGGCCGCGAGCCGTCCCACACCGTCGAAGGCGTAGGCGAAGAAGGACGGCAGTAGCAACGCCGAACAGGGACTTACCAGTGAGAGCAGACCGCCCAACAGCGCACCGAGCAGTCCGATGTCGGTCACGGAAGTTGCCCACCGGTCTTCGCGATCAACTGCTCGAAGACCGACAGCGGCTGGGCGCCGAGCACGGGATAGCCGTCGACCACGAACGACGGTGTGCTCGACACTCCGATCATGTTGGCCTCCATGACGTCCGACGCGATCTCGGTGTCCACCGAGGTGTCCGCGGCGTCACGCGCGAAGCGATCCAGGTCCGGCACACCGGCCTGTTCCGCGAACCCCCGAAGTGCGGCCTGGTCGAAGGTCGGATGTCCGCGATCCGGCGCGGCGGCGTAGAGAGCCGAGTTGAACTCCCAGAACTTGCCCTGCGCGGCCGCGGCCCTGCCGGCCCGCGCGGCGACCATCGACTCCTCTCCGAAGATCGGCAGGTCGCGCCATTCGATCCGCAGCTTTCCCGCCTCGACGTACTTGTCGACGAGCTGGGGTTCGGTGTCGTGACTGAACTTCGCGCAGAACGGGCAGCGATAGTCCGAGTACACGACCAGCACCACCGGAGCGTCGACCGGTCCGCGCGCCAACGGGTCGCCGTCCACCCGGCGGGCCATGTCGCCGACCGGCCCGATTCCGGCCTCGAGACCTTCGGTGGCTGCCACCGCCGCCGAGGTCGGCTCGTCCGTGGTGCGCATCCGTTCCAGCACGAGAACCCCGGCCAGTACGAGCGCGACGACGCCGAGCGCTCCGAGCAGCCATACGTCCCGCCTGATCCCGAAGAGCTTGCTCCGCGACGCCATCCGTCCTCCGTTCGTTCCATGCACACTCGCCCACGACCACTATCGGCGATAGTACATGGAACTACTATCAGACTTAGTAGGTCTGAGACCTCCGTCGACGAAGGGGTTCCGCGCATCGTGACCGAAAATTCCAGCAGCGGAATGTATTTGATACACGGCCTCGCTGCGGGTCTCGTCACCGTCATCGTGGTGGGTGTCCCGACGGACATCATCGACACCCCGTTCTTCGGACGCGAGGTGCCCGTGCGCTGGTGGGAGTACCCGGTCCTCGCGGCCACCGCGGCCCTGACCGCCCTGTGGTTCGGCATCCGCCCCAGCCCCCAGGAACGCCGACCGACCGGCGCGGCGGCCGGAGTGATGCTCGCGGTGTTCGCCGTGGGCTGCCCGGTCTGCAACAAGATCGTCCTGCTCGCGCTCGGGACGAGCGGCGCCCTCGGGTTCTGGGCACCCCTGCAACCGGTGCTCGCGGTTCTCTCACTCGTCCTGCTGACGACGGCAGTCGTGCTGCGCCGGCGTCGGAGCCTGTGCGGACCCGCCTGCACCGCGCCGGCCGAGCGGTCCGGTACGGGTCAGCCGCCGAAGATCGCGCAGGAGGCCGCGAGCGCCGCGACCACGGCGGAGAACGTCGCCA
Organism: Rhodococcus sp. AG1013; assembly: GCF_003350365.1. Lineage (NCBI taxonomy): Bacteria > Bacillati > Actinomycetota > Actinomycetes > Mycobacteriales > Nocardiaceae > Rhodococcus > Rhodococcus sp. AG1013. The sequence goes on along the minus strand of NZ_QQAT01000016.1, from coordinate 69,099 downwards.
GCACCGGCAGCGCCGACAGGGCGAGCGCGAGCGGATAGTGCAGGACCTGCGCTCCACGACGCGGCGCGCGCAGTCCCGAGAGCCACACCACCCGATCCTCGACGAAGCCCGCGGCCGACATCGCCGCCGGCCGAGGGTCCCGCGCCTCGCCGTGCCAACTCTCGAGCGCGGCGCACACCGCTCCCGAACCACACGACGCGGCGGCGTGACGGTCCGCGGACAACTCCACCAGCACACGAATCCACGTTGCCCCCACCCGCGCCACAGAGACGAACGGGACGGCAGCATTCAGTGCGCCTGCCCACGCCACCAGCAGGTGGTGACGCCCGGTCAGATGGGCGCGTTCGTGGGCCAGGACCGCCGCCCGGGCCGACGGATCGAGTTCGCGTACACCAGTTCCCAACACGATCGCCGGGGAGCGGCCGCCGATGCTGTACGCCGCGACGCCCTGCCCGACGAGGTGGAAGACGTCGTCGCCGTCGGTCACGGTGGGCCGGCCCACCAGACGCAACACCGACGCGTGCTCCTCGGTGATTCGGCGATGGCGGAGCAGAGCCCGCGAGACGACGACCACGATCCGTCCGAGCACCAGCAGACCGGCGCCCCAGAGCGCTGCCTCGACCGCGGAAAACCAAGGAACAGTGCCGTTCCGGCGCAGGGAGTTGACACACGACAGCGTCGACGACGGCAGGAGGTGCCAGCGGTCCCCCGGCCGCACCCAGAGGACGAGGGGCACGGCCGCCACCACACCGACGAACAACGCCTGCGACGACAGCCAGGCCGCGAGGGCCACCCGTGGGTGCCGGTGGGGTGCCGCGAGCAGGCCGAGCCAGTGCGGCGCCGCGAACCCGAGCACCACCGCGGCGACCGTGAGGCCGATCGCGGCGATCACCCGACGCCACCCGGTCGGCGCGTCTGTGTACGCCGCGCGGCCCGACGCAGGATCCTCGACTCGTCCTCCGAGGCGGAGTTCGCGAAGTGCAGCATGACCTGCTCGGCGTCACCGCTCGACCGGAGCACCTGACGAACCAGATCGGCCGCGGTCTCCTCCCGGCTGCGGGTGGCGCGATACCGATAGGCCCGTCCGACGCGTTGCCGCGACGCCATGCCCTTGGTGTGCAGGTTGTCGAGGACGGTCATCACGGTGGTGTACGCGAGCGGCCGCGGCGACTGCAGTCGATCCATCACGTCCCGCACCCGCACCGATTCGTCCACGCTCCACAGCACGTCCATCACCGCGGTCTCGAGGTCGCCGAGCCCGATCACGCGTCCACCCCGGCGATCAGCAGCGCAGTCGTCGACTCGATGTGCCGTCGCAGTTCGTCCACCGCGCGGTCCACGTCCCGTTCGACGGCGGCCGCGGCGATCCGTCCGTGCTCGGCGTCGACGTCGCGTTTCTCGGACTCTGCACTGCGAACACTCCAGCAGCGGTACACCTCCGAGACGTCGCGCAGCGATTCGGCGATACGGACCAGGCGCCCGTTGGGACACGCGCGCAGGAGTGCGCCGTGGAAGTTGCCGTGCGCCGACAGCCACGCCTCGGCGACCCTGCCGTCCGCGTCCACGGCCGCCGTCCGCGCGAGGGTGTGCCGCGCCGCGAGCACCGCCGACTCCCATTCGACGTCGCCGTGCGCGATCGACTGCCGCAGCGCCTCGGATTCGACGAACACGCGGGTCTCGGTGAGCTCCAACAGGTCCGGTACGGACACCGGCACCACGCGGAAGCCGAGCTGCGCCTCGGAGACCGCGAGCCCCCGCTCGACGAGGCGGGGCAGGACTTCCCGCAGGACGCCGGTGCTCGCGTCGTAGCGGGCCTGCAACTGGCCGAACGCGAGCTTCTCCCCCGGCGCGAGCACACCTCCGAGGATGTCCGCTCGCAGCCGCGCGTGGATCTCGTCAGCGCGGGTTCCGCTCGCTCGTGCCATTCCGCAAGTACAGGACGATGCGAATCGAGAGTCAAGTTTCGAAATTATATTGCTTTTCCGATATTTCTCGGATCTACTGTCCACACCCGACCACAGACAGGACGTGACGACCGTGCGCATCGCCAACCTCTCCGGACGAGCAGTTCTCGTCGACGGACACCTGGCCGTCGACATCCACACCGCCAGCGCGGGACGCTTCGGCCCCGACCTGCCCGCCATCTACGCCGAGTGGGAGGCCTTCACGACGTGGGCGGCCGCCGACACCACCACGGTCACCACCTCCGGCGCCCCGTTCGAGGTCCGCGACCTCGGCGCCCCGTCTCCGGCGCCGAGTCAGGTGTTCGCGATCGGCCTCAACTACCGGGACCACGCGGCGGAGACGGGCCTCGACGCGCCGGACGCGCCGCCCACCTTCACCAAGTTCGCGAGCTGCCTCACCGGCCCCGAGACGGACCTGCGGCTGCCCACCGACACCGTCGACTGGGAGGTGGAACTGGTGGCCGTCATCGGCCGCGAGGCGACCGACGTGGCGGCGGCCGATGCGTGGGCACACGTCGCCGGGCTCACTGTCGGACAGGACTTCTCGGAGCGGACCTCCCAGATGGCCGGTCCCGCACCGCAGTTCTCGCTGGCCAAGTCGCACCCCGGCTTCGGGCCGACCGGTCCGTGGCTGGTCACCCCGGACGAGTTCGCCGACCCGACCGACCTCGCGATCACGTGCGAGATCGACGGCGAGACGGTCCAGTCGGGCCGCACCTCGCAGATGATGTTCCCGGTCGCGGAGTTGATCGCGCACCTGTCGGCGGTGTGCACCCTGCGCCCCGGCGACATCGTGTTCACCGGCACCCCGTCCGGCGTGGGCGTGGGACGCAGCCCGCAGCGCTTCCTCGTCCCCGGCAACGTCGTCACCACTCGGATCGAGGGCATCGGCGCCCTGGTGCAGCGCTGCGTGCAGTGACCCGGCCGTCGGGCACGGTTCGTGAACAGTGTTCACAATGAATTAGCATCATCGCCGTGCCCGACACCCCCGACACTCGCGATGCGCTGGCTCGCGCCTACCTTCTGGCCGAGCACCTGTCGTCGTCGACGGCTGCAGGTATGCGCACCTTCGGGCTGACGACGGCACGCACCCGCGCCCTGCTGTACGTCCTCGAGAATCCGCCGATGACGCAGCGCGACCTCGCGAGCGTCCTGCGCTGCAGCACCCGCCAGGTCACCGCCCTGGTCGACGCGCTCGAGAAGTCCGGTCACCTGCGGCGTGACCCCCATCCGACCGACCGCCGCGCCCACATCGTCGCCCTCACCGAGCGGGGACACACCGACGCCGCGCGGATCCGGGAACTGCGGCAGCAGGCCGCGCACGACCTTTTCGACGGTGTCCCCGCCGCGGATCTGGAGGCGTTCGTGCGCGTGGCGGACGTGCTCATCACGCACCGACACCTGCAGCCACCGGAATCGGACCGGTGACGATCATGCACGAATCGGACCCTCGTTCCAGGCACAATGCTCACGTGACCACACCCGCGACGGTCCTGGTCGTGGACGACGACCAGGATGTTCTCGCCTCACTCGAGCGTGGGCTGCGGCTGTCCGGATTCACCGTTCTCACCGCGGCCGACGGCGCGATCGCGCTGCGGGTGATCGCCGACGTCGAGCCCGACGCTCTCGTGCTCGACATGAACATGCCCGTGCTCGACGGCACCGGTGTCGTCACGGCACTGCGCGGCATGGGCAACGACATCCCGATCTGTGTACTCAGTGCCCGCAGCTCGGTCGACGACCGCATCGCGGGCCTCGAATCCGGTGCCGACGACTACCTCGTCAAACCGTTCGTCCTGGCCGAACTCGTCGCCCGGATCCGCGCGATGCTGCGGCGCCGCTCGGCCGCCGCCGGCCCCGGCACCGAGCCGCCGCTGACCGTCGGCCCCCTGTCCATCGACCTCTCGGGCCGCCGCGTGTGGCTCGACGACACCGAGATTCCGCTGACCAAGCGGGAATTCGAGCTGCTCGAGGTGCTGGCCCGCAACGCCGGCGTCGTGCTCAGCCGGGAACGGCTACTGGATCTGGTGTGGGGCTACGACTTCGTCGCCGACACCAACGTCGTCGACGTCTTCGTCGGCTACCTGCGGCGCAAGTTCGAAACCGACGGCACACCGAGGCTGCTGCACACGGTGCGCGGCGTGGGATTCGTTCTCCGGGAACCGGCGTGAGTCGCCCGCATTCGCTGCGCGCGCGGGTCGCGATGGCGACGGCACTGGGAGCGACGATCATCGTCGCCGCCGTCGGCGTCTACCTCGCGCTCGCGATCGCGCGGAACAACCTGCAGCAACTGGACCGACGCCTCGAGACCGCGTCGCGGGTGCTGGTCGTCAACGCGCCCGCCGCCGCACCGTTCCTCAACGTCCTCGGCGACGGCGGAGCGTTCGCGGTCACGATCCGGGCGGGCGACAAGGTCGTCTCCAGCACGTCGAGCCGGCTTCCCGCGCTCGACCTCGGGTCGCACACCGTCGACGTCGGCGGCACCCCGTTCCGAACCTTCACCGCCCCGCTCGGGCCCGAATCCACGGCGCTGCTGTCGGTGGCCGTTCCGCTCGCGGAGGCGCAGGATCCGACGACCGAACAACAGCAGCAGGTCGCGCTCGTGGGTGTGCTCGCGATCGTCGCCGCGGGCGGCCTCGGCTGGATCTTCGGCGGGCGGGCGGTGCGGCCCCTGGTCGAACTGACCCATCGGGTGAGCCGCCGCGACCGCGACCTCGCCACCGCCGCGTCCGGGGTCCGCGAGGCCGACGAACTGGCCGCGGCCGCCGGCGCGATGCTGCAGGACGTCTCCGATGCGCAGTCCCGCACCGCCGCCGCCCTCGACACCGCGCGCGACTTCGCAGCCGCCTCCGCACACGAACTGCGAACCCCGCTCACCGCGATGCGGACCGACCTCGAGGTGCTCGACACGCTCGATCTGTCCGACGACCAGCGCGCCGAGATCCTCGGCGACCTCATCCGCACCCAGGGTCGCGTCGAGGCGACCCTCACCGCGCTCGAGCGCCTCGCGTCGGGCGAACTGTCCAGCGAGAAGGACCATGTCGACACCGATCTGACGGAGCTGTGCGACCTCGCCGCCGAGGACGCACAGCGTCAGCACCCCGGCCTCACCGTGACGGTCGACGCCCCACCCGGTCTCGTGCTGCGAGGACTGCCGGCGGGACTGCGGCTGGCGCTCGACAACGCCATCGCCAACGCCGTCCGTCACGGCGGCGCGCGACACGTGTCGATCGGCGCAGGCCGGGACGCGCCGGGCACCGTCACCGTCACCGTCGACGACGACGGCACCGGCATTCCCGAGGAGGAACGAACCGAGGTGTTCGAACGCTTCCGACGCGGCAGCGGCGCCGCGAAGGGCGGGTCCGGACTGGGCCTCGCGTTGATAGCTCAGCAGGCCCACCTCCACGGGGGCCGGGCGCGATTCGAGGACAGCCCGCTCGGCGGCGTGCGACTGGTGGTGTCCCTTGCGAGTTGACGGGCGCGACATCCCGGTCACCGGCAGCCTCCTGCAGCCGTTGGTCCGGCGCACGAGCGACATCCTGCGGGTGGTCATCGCGCTGACCCTGCTCGGCGCGGTCATCGCCGGTTCGGTGATCACCCGCAGCGAATGGGACGCGCTCGAGACGTCGGTGTCCGACATCGTCGGCATCCTGTCGCCGGGGGTCTCGGACACCGTCTATCTCCTGTACGGGGTCGCGATCCTCGCGCTGCCGTTCGCGATCCTGATCCAGCTGATCGTCGGACGCCGCTGGAAGCTGCTGGCCGGCTACGCCGCGGCCGGGCTGATCGCGGGGCTCGCACTGTCGTTCACCGGGACCGGGCTGGCCGCGCCGCAGTGGCACCTCGACGTCTCGGACCGCCTCAACACGTTCCTGTCCCAGTTCCTCGACGACCCCCGCTGGATCGCGATGCTCGCGGCCGTCCTGACGGTGTCGGGGCCGTGGCTGCCGAAGCGGTGGCGGCGACTGTGGTGGGCGCTGCTGCTGGCGTTCGCGCCGATCCACCTGATCGTCAGCTCCATCGTGCCCGCGCGCTCGATGCTGGGGCTGGCGGTCGGCTACCTGGTCGGCGCCGTCATCGTCCTGGTGGTCGGCACGCCGGCGTTGGAGGTGCCGCTCGAGTCCGCGGTGGAATCGCTGGAGCGGCTCGGTCACCGCATCACCGCGTTCCGGGTGATCGCCCCGGCCGGCAGCGGTCCGCTGATCCTCGGCGCCTCGCGCGACGACGGAGAGCCCGAACTGATCGTCGAACTGTACGGACAGAATCAGCGCAGCCGCGGCGCGATCCGACAGGTCTCGCAGTGGCTGGCGCTGCGCAGCAGCGAGAGTGCACCGGTGCACGCGTCGCTCGCGCGGGCCGTCGAGCACCGCGCCCTGATGGGCATCGCGGTCGCCGATGCGGGCCTGGCGGCGTCCAAGCCGATCGCGGTGTCCGCCCTGGACCGGGGATGGCAGCTGTACGTGCACCCCGTCTCCCACGGCGCCCCCGTCGCGACGCTGGCCACCGATCACCCGGAACCCCGCGACACCCTGCTCGAGATGATGTGGCGATCGCTCGGCGAACTCCACACCGACCAGATCACCCATGGAGACCTGCGGGCGAGCGAGATCCGGATCGAGGACGGCCGCGCCCTGTTCGACGGGTTCTCGTACGCCGAGCTCGGGCCGACCGAGGCACAGGTCCTCTCCGACATCGCGCAGATGCTGCTGACCACGGCAGCGTTGTTCGGCGTGGAACCGGCCGTGCGGGCCGCACTGGACGCTCAGGGCCGCGACCGGATCCTCGCCGCGTCGGGTCGGCTCACCAAGTCGGCGATGCCGTCGCGGCTGCGCAAACACGTCCCCGATTCGTCGGCGATGCTCTCGGCGATCCGCGACGAGGTGGGCCGGCAGACCGACATCGAGAAGATCGCGCCCGAACAGGTCACCCGCTTCACCCGGAACCAGATCATCCAGCTGGTGCTGCTGATCGGCCTGGTCTACGTCGCGTACCCGTTCATCAGCCAGGTCCCCACGTTCCTCACCGAACTGAAGACGGCGAACTGGTGGTGGGCACTGGCCGGGCTGGTGGTGTCGGCACTCACCTACGTCGGGGCGGCGGCGGCACTGTGGGCGTGCGCATCCGAGCTCGTGCGCTACCGGGACCTGCTGATCATGCAGGTGGCGAACACGTTCGCCGCCACCACCACCCCGGCCGGCGTCGGCGGGCTCGCACTGAGCGTGCGTTTCCTGCAGAAGGGCGGTCTCGGCACGGTCCGCGCCACGGCGGCCGTGGCGCTGCAGCAGACCGTGCAGGTGGTCACCCACATCGCGCTGCTGATCTTCTTCAGCGTGGCGGCCGGGCGCGACGCCGACCTGTCGCACTTCGTCCCCAAGGGCACGACGCTGTACCTCATCGCGGGCATCGCCCTCGGTGCGATCGGCACGTTCATGTTCATCCCGAAGGCGCGACGCTGGCTCAACGACGAGGTCCGCCCACAGCTCACCGAGGTGCTGGGGTCGCTGACCCAACTGGCCCGCAGCCCGGGCCGATTCCTGCTGATCGTGCTCGGCAGCGCGGGCACCACCCTCGGCGCCGCGCTCGCCCTGTGGGCCAGCGTCGAGGCGTTCGGCGGCGGCACCACGTTCGTCACCGTCACGATCGTCACGATGATCGGCGGCACCCTCGCCTCGGCTGCGCCGACGCCGGGCGGTGTCGGCGCCGTGGAGGCCGCACTCATCGGTGGCCTCACCGCTTTCGGGCTGCCCGTGGGGATCGCGGTACCGTCCGTACTGCTGTACCGCGTCCTGACGTGTTGGCTGCCGGTCTTCTGTGGCTGGCCGACCTTGCGTTGGTTGCAGAAAAACGACATGGTCTGATGGTTTGTGTCCGATAATTCTGGAACGTGTCGAGAACTTTCGGGCAACCCGTAGCAAATCGTGACGTAGACCCGATAGCGAAAGTGATATACACACGTCCAGAACCGTGGGAGCACAGCCGCGCTCCCCGGCCGACCACCGAAGGCGAGTAAGTATGCGTGTAACCAAGAAGTCCCGCCGGCTCAAAGCGTTGATCGGCGCCACGACGGCGACGGTCGCCGCACTTCCCGTGTTCTTGGGGGCCGGGGTGGCCACGGCCGCAGCGCCGGGAACCGACGCAGCCAAGGTCGAGGCGGCTGCCCAGTCGAACGGCGGCACCAAGCTGGTCTCCGCCAAGCAGGGCACGGGCAACAAGATGTCCCTGGTCGTCCGCTCCGAGTCGATGGGCCGGGACATCCCGCTCGAGGTGATCCGTCCGGCGGACACCTCCAAGCCGGCCCCCACGCTCTACCTGCTCAACGGCGCCGGTGGTGGCGAGGATTCGGCTTCGTGGCAGAAGCAGGCCGACATCGGCACGTTCTTCGCGGGCAAGCAGGTCAACGTCGTCACCCCGATGCAGGGTGCGTTCACCTACTACACCGACTGGCAGAAGGCGGATCCGTCTCTCCACGGCGCCAACAAGTGGGAGACCTTCCTCACCGAGGAACTCCCGCCGGTCATCGACTCGGCGCTCGGCACCACCGGTGTCAACACGCTCGCGGGCATCTCGACGTCGGGCACCTCGGTGTTCAACCTCGCGCTCAAGGACCCCCAGCTGTACAAGGCCGTCGGCGCGTACAGCGGCTGCGCGGACACCGCGACTCCGGTCGGCCAGACCTACATCCAGATCGTGATCGCGGCCCGCGGCGACGCCGACGCCGAGAACATGTGGGGCCCGGTCGGCAGCCCGGACTGGATTGCACACGACCCGATCATCAACATCGGCAAGCTCAAGGGCGGCCCCAAGCTGTACGTCTCCAACGCGTCCGGCCTGCCCGGCCCGCACGACACCCTCGACAGCCAGGGCATCAACGGCAACGTCGGGACGCTGGCCAACCAGGTCGTCGTCGGCGGCATCATCGAGGCTGCGACCAACGAGTGCACCCACCGACTGTTCAACGCGGTCAACGCCAACGGCATGGGCGAGCAGGCGTTCTTCGACTTCAAGCCGGCCGGCACCCACTCGTGGGGCTACTGGCGTGACGACCTGAACAACTCGTGGCCGATGCTGGCCGACGCCATGGGCACCCCGCGGTAGTCATCCGGCGGTAGCTTCACCACGCTGCGACAAGGGCGCTCCGGCTTCGGCCGGGGCGCCCCTCTCTCGTCCCGCAGAGTCTCTCGTCCCGCAGAGTCCCGCGCGCGGCTCATACTGGTCGTGTCCCGTACCGACCCGGAACGAGGAGACGCAGCCATGACCTTCAGCCACCCACGTGGAACCCGGGGAGCACGCCCACCGCACGGACGCATGGTGCGCTGGGTCAACAAGTTCGCGATGGGCCGGGTCCGGCGCGGCGGCAGGTTCATGAACCTGGCCGCCCACCTCCACGACACCGAGCGCGACGACGCCTGGGCGACGATCACGGCGGCGGCGCCGCAGTTCACCGAATACGAACAGAAGACCGATCGTGAACTGCCGGTCATCGGGCTGACCCGCCGGTCCTGAGACGACCGAGCCCGGACACGACTCGGGCCCCGCACCGAGGAACGGTGCGGGGCCCGAGTTCTGTTGCTCTACAGGACTACTGGGTGCCCAGCAGGTCGATGACGAACACCAGCGTCTTGCCCGACAGCTGGTGACCGGCACCGGCCGGACCGTACGCGAGCTCCGGCGGAACCGTGAGCTTGCGGCGACCGCCGACCTTCATGCCGGGGATGCCTTCCTGCCAGCCCGGGATGAGCCGGTTGAGCGGGAACGCGACGGACTCCCCGCGCAGGAACGACGAGTCGAACACCTCGTTCGTGTCGTACTCGACGCCGTGGTAGTGGACATCGACGACGCCGCCGGGCTGAGCCTCCGCGCCGTCACCGACCTCGATGTCCTCGATGACCAGCTCGGCCGGGGCCGGGCCGGTGGCCGGCTCGATCTCGGGAGCGGGCGGCGGGACGACGACGTCGAGCAGGTCGATGACGAACACCAGCGTCTTGCCCGACAGCTGGTGGCCGCCGCCGGCCGGACCGTACGCGAGCTCCGGCGGGATCGTCAGCTGACGCCGACCACCCACGCGCATGCCCGGGATGCCCTCCTGCCATCCGGCGATGAGGCCGGCGAGCGGGAAGGTGATGGATTCGCCACGGCTCCACGAGGAGTCGAACTCCTCGCCGGAGTCGAACTCGACGCCGAGGTAGTGGACCTCCACCTTGGCGCCGGGGGTGGCCTCGGGGCCGTCACCGACGACAATGTCCTTGATGACGAGTTCGGTGGGCGCGGGGCCCTCCTGGAAATCGATCTCGGGCTTGGTGCTCATGGTGTGTTGTCCGATCAGTCGTAGTCGGGCAGGACGGGTCAGCGGCCCGACAGGTCCACGTAACCGCGCTGGGTGTAGCCGGTGTAGATCTGACGCGGGCGGCCGATCTTGGTGGCCGGATCCTCGTGCATCTCACGCCAGTGTGCGATCCAGCCGGGCAGGCGGCCGAGCGCGAAGAGCACCGTGAACATGCGCGTCGGGAAGCCCATCGCGCGGTAGATCAGGCCCGTGTAGAAGTCGACGTTCGGGTACAGCTTGCGCTCGACGAAGTAGTCGTCGGTGAGCGCCGTCTCCTCGAGGGTCATCGCGATCTCGAGCAGCTTGTCGTCACCGCCGAGCTTGCTGAGGATCGAGTGCGCGGTCTCCTTGACGATCGCGGCGCGCGGGTCGTAGTTGCGGTAGACGCGGTGACCGAAGCCCATGAGCTTCACGCCGTCTTCCTTGTTCTTGACCTTGCGCACGAAGTCCTTGGCGTCGCCGCCGTTGGCCTTGATCTCGTCGAGCATCTCGAGCACGGCCTGGTTGGCACCGCCATGCAGCGGGCCCCACAGCGCGTTGATACCGGCGGAGACGGACGTGAACAGGTTAGCGTCCGACGAGCCGACCATGCGCACCGTCGACGTCGAGCAGTTCTGCTCGTGGTCGGCGTGCAGGATCAGCAGCATGTCGAGTGCCTTGGCGATCTCGGGATCGACCTCGTACGGCTCGGCCGGGAAGCCGAACGTCATGCGGAGGAAGTTCTCGACCAGGCTCAGCGAGTTGTCCGGGTACAGGAACGGCTGGCCGACGGACTTCTTGTACGCGTACGCCGCGATGGTGGGCAGCTTCGCGAGAAGTCGGATGGTGGACAGCTCGACCTGCTCCGGATCCTCCGGATCCAGCGAGTCCTGGTAGTACGCGGACAGCGCGTTGACGGCGCTCGAAAGCACCGGCATCGGATGCGCGTTGCGCGGGAAGCCGTCGAAGAACCGCTTGAGGTCCTCGTGCAGCAGCGTGTGTCGACGGATCTTGTCCGTGAACGACTCCAGCTGGGCTTCGGTGGGCAGCTCCCCGTAGATCAGCAGGTAGCTGACCTCGATGAACGTCGAGCGCTGCGCGAGCTCCTCGATGGGGTATCCGCGGTAGCGCAGAATGCCCTGTTCACCGTCGATGTAGGTAATAGCGGAACTGGTGGACGCGGTGTTCACGAAGCCCGGGTCGAGCGTCGTGTAACCCGTGTTGGCAAGGAGCTTGCCCAGCTCGATGCCGTCATTGCCTTCAGTCGCCTTGGCGATGGACATTGTGTGCTCGCCACCGGGGTAGCTGAGTGTGGGTTTGTTGTCATTCTCAGCGGGCACGGAAGGATCCCTCTCAAACTCAGACCAGTGAGTAACTTCGTAACATTCAAGTAGAAACTAGCCGCCCGTGAGCTCCGATGCCCACGGAGGGTCCGCCGCAGGCCTGGAAACGGTGACCGCGGCCGCTCGCGCCGCGAATTCCAGGGCGTCCTGCCATTGTCCCCCGCCGAGGCCCTCGACCGAATCCGAATCCAGCGCGCGATGCTCGTCGAGCCAATGCAGCAGCGCACCGTGAACGGTGTCACCTGCACCGATGGTGTCCGCGACGGGAACCCGGAAACCGGGAACCTCTACGCGGAACCGACGCGTCCGCACGCTCAGACCGTCGGCGCCGTGGGTGGTGACGACCGCGGCGACCCCGCGGTCGAGCCACTGCGCCGGCGTCGTGCCGTCCACACCCCGTCCCAACCATTGGACGTCGTCGTCGGAGACTTTGACGATGTCGATCGACGGCAGCAACTCGGTGAAGCGGCGGCGGTAGTCGGCGGGGAACACGTCCGGCCGAATGTTGGGGTCGACGATCGTGAGCCGCCCCTCGCCGTGGCTGCGGCGCAACAGATCCGTGTACACGCTCGCGCCGGGTTCGAACACGAGCGAGAGCGTGCCGAACGACACCGCGGCCGCCGATGCCGGCAACGGTCCGGGATCGGCGACGAGACGATCGGCGGTGCCGTCGGCATGAAACGTGTAGCCGGCACCGCCGTCGGGGTCGACGGCAGCGACGGCGAGCGTCGTGGGTTCGGGTCCCCGCTGCGTGATCGAGACGTCGACACCCGCCGCGACCAGCGCCGCGAGCAGCCGTTCCCCGAACGGGTCGGTGGAGAGCCTCGAGTACAAGGCGACGCGGCTGCCGAGGCGGCCGAGTGCGATCGCGACGTTGAACGGGCCGCCGCCGAGGTGCGCCGCGAACGTGGTCTCCCCCGTCGGCACCAGGTCGACGAGGGCCTCACCGCACACGACGATTCGCGACTCAGACATGTTCGGGGCTACCCGATCGGCTGACGCGGTACCGGACGAACGCCGGGAACGCCAGCATCGACACGACCACCCCGATCACCACCAGGACGCCTCCGCCCGCGGACGCGACGGCGGTGCCGAACAGGAAGGCCGCGCCGCCGTGCAGCACGTCGCCGATCCGCGGCCCGCCCGCGACGACGACGGTGAACACGCCCTGCAGTCGGCCGCGCATGTCGTCGGTGGCGACCTGCTGCAGCATCGTGGAACGCAGTGCCGCCGAGACCATGTCGACGGCACCGCCGAACGCGAGGAAGCCGAGCGCGAGCCACAGCAGCACCGCGGAGCTGCCCGGGGTCGAGATCCCGACGACCACACCGAAGCCGACCATCGCCAGCCCCCACAGCACGATGCAGACGATCACCGCACGGCCCTGGTAGCGGATCCGCGGCAGCCACCCGGAGAAGACGCCGCCGAGGACCGCGCCCGCCGACATCGCGGCGAACAGCAGCCCGAGTGCGAGCCCGCCGCCGCTCGGGTCGCCGAAGGTGTCCTCGGCGATCTGCGGGAACAGCGCGCGCGGCATGCCGAACACCATCGCGATGATGTCGACGACGAACGACGCCAGCAGCACCTTCTGGGTCGCGAGGTACGTGAAGCCCTCCCCCAGCACCCGCAGGCCGACGCGGCGCGCCTCCCCGGTCGGCGGCAGCGCGGGCAGCTTGATCACCGCCCACAGCGTCGCGAGCAGCGCGAGCGAGTCCAGCAGGTAGATCGTCGCGAAGCCCAGGTGCGGGATGAGCACGCCCGCGAGCAGCGGACCGGCGATCGCACCGAACTGCATCACCGTCATGTTGAGCGAGTTCGCGGCGGGCAGGTCCTTCAGCGGCAGCAGCCGGGGGATGATCGCGCTGCGGGTGGGCGAGTTCACCGCGAAGAACACCTGTTGCAGCGAGAACAGGCACAGCAGCAGCCACACGTTGTTCACCCCGGACGCGGCCTGCAGCCACAGCAGCACCGACGTGCCGATGAGCCCGAGCGTGGTGATGATGATCAGCTTTCGGCGGTCCATGACGTCGGCCAGTGCGCCGCCCCACAGCCCGAAGATGACCAGCGGGACCAGCCCGAACAAGCCGGCGAGGCCGACGTACGCCGAGTTCTGCGTCATCGCGTAGATCTGCACCGGCACCGCGACCACGGTCAGCTGACCGCCGATGACCGTGACGATGCCGCTCGTCCACAGCCGGCGGTAGTCGCGATTGCGCAGCGGTGTGGTGTCGGCGAGCAGTCCCCGCATCACGGCTGGAGGCGTTCGACGATCCATGCACCGTCGACCAGACGGGTGCGGATCCGGTTGTGCATGCGATTGGGTCGGCCCTGCCAGAACTCCACCGACTCCGGTCGGATCCGGAATCCGCCCCAGTGTCCCGGGACCGGGATGTCCCCGTCGACGGCGAACCGCTCGCCCGCCTCGATCAGTGCCGCCTCGAGCTCGGCCCGGGAGCCGATCGGCCGCGACTGCTGCGACGCCCACGCCCCCAACTGCGAGCCGCGGGGCCGGCTGGCCCAGTAGTCGGAGGTCGTGTTCTCGCTGGTTCTTTCCACCGGGCCGCGGACGGTGATCTGCCGGGCCAGCGGAATCCAGGTGAACGTCACCGACGCGTACGGGGTGGCCGCGAGCTGACGGCCCTTGTCGGAGTCGTAGTTCGTGAAGAACAGCACCCCGTCGGCGTCGAGTCCCTTGCACAGCACCGTTCGCGTGCAGGGGTGTCCGGCGGCGTCGACGGTGCCGAGCACCATCGCGTTGGGTTCGGGCAGTGCGGCCTGGACGGCGTCCTCCACCCAGTGCCGCGCCAGCGCGGGCCAGCCGTCGTCGAGCCACGACGGTTCCAGATCGGGGTCGACGACGGGCCGTTCGGGTCCGATCTCGCCGTAGCTCACCCGCATCGCGGAGAGGTCGGACTTCCGGGAACCCCGGCGTTGGGAATCTGGTGACACAGCCTCAGACGCTACCCCCGGGTATGCGCTGACCAGGTGACCGGTGACACCGGCTAAAGTTTGGGTACCAGGCCCGGCGGCGCATCCCGCACCTGACAGTTACCGCAGTAGTCGAAGGCTGATTCGGTCCAAGGCAGTGCACCCCTCACCGGGACGCACTCGGATGAGGAGAGTCCAGGAGCAATGGCACCAAGCGCTGTAGTACCCGAGGATTTCGTCAGCGGCCTCGAAGGCGTCATCGCCTTCACCACTGACATCGCCGAGCCCGACAAGGACGGCGGCGCGCTGCGCTACCGCGGTGTCGACATCGAGGACCTGGTCGGTCGTCGTGTCACGTTCGGCAACGTGTGGGCCCTGCTGGTCGACGGTCGATTCGGCCCCGGACTGCCCCCGGCCGAGCCGTTCCCGCTGCCCATCCACACCGGCGACGTCCGCGTCGACGTGCAGGCCGGCCTGGCGATGCTCGCCCCGATCTGGGGCTACCAGCCGCTGCTGGACATCGACGACGAGACCGCCCGCGAGCAGGCTGCCCGCGCGTCCGTCATGGCACTGTCCTACGTCGCGCAGTCGGCCCGCGGGATCTACCAGCCCGCCGTCCCGCAGAAGCTGATCGACGAATGCCCCACCGTCACAGCACGTTTCATGACGCGCTGGAAGGGCGACCCGGACCCCGCGCACATCGAGGCCATCGACGCCTACTGGGTGTCGGCCGCCGAGCACGGCATGAACGCCTCCACCTTCACCGCGCGCGTCATCGCGTCCACCGGCGCCGACGTCGCGGCCTCGCTGTCCGGCGCGATCGGCGCGATGTCCGGCCCGCTGCACGGCGGCGCCCCGGCCCGCGTGCTGCCGATGATCGAGGAGACCGAGCGCACCGGCGACGCCCGCGCACTGGTCAAGGGCATCCTGGATCGCAAGGAGAAGCTCATGGGCTTCGGTCACCGGGTGTACCGGGCCGAGGATCCCCGCGCCCGCGTGCTCCGCGCCACAGCCAAGCGCCTCAACGCCCCCCGCTTCGAGGCGGCTGCCGCCCTCGAGCAGGCCGCGCTGGCCGAACTGCGCGAGCGTCGCCCCGACCGCGCAATCGAGACCAACGTCGAGTTCTGGGCGGCGGTCATCCTCGACTTCGCCGAGGTCCCGGCGCACATGATGCCCGCGATGTTCACGTGTGGCCGCACCGCCGGCTGGTGCGCGCACATCATGGAGCAGAAGCGTCTGGGCAAGCTCGTCCGCCCGGCCGCGATCTACACCGGCCCCGAGCCCCGCACCCCCGACTCGGTCGAGGGCTGGGACCAGATCTCGCACAGCTAGACCAGTTGGACCGTCACCACAACCGAGAAGGACATCTCACGCCGATGAGCACTCCGATCATCCCCGCCGACCTCAAGCCCGTAGACGGCCGCTTCGGTTGCGGACCGTCGAAGGTCCGCCCCGAACAGCTGCAGTCCCTGGTCGACGTCGGCGCCTCGGTGTTCGGCACCAGCCACCGGCAGAAGCCCGTCAAGGACGTCGTCGCCCGCGTGCGTTCGGGCCTGCGCGACCTGTTCTCGCTACCCGAGGGCTACGAGGTCGTGCTCGGCAACGGCGGCTCCACCGCGTTCTGGGACGCCGCGGCGTTCGGTCTGATCCGTGAGCGTTCGCAGCACTTCACGTACGGCGAGTTCTCGTCGAAGTTCGCGTCGGTCGCGAAGAACAACCCGTTCATCGGTGACCCGATCGTCGTCTCGAGCGATCCGGGCACCGCGCCGGCGATCGTCGCCGACGGCTCCGTCGACCTCATCGGCTGGGCGCACAACGAGACCTCGACGGGTGTCGCCGTGCCAGTGTCCCGCCCGGCGGGCTCGGAGAACGCGCTCATCGCGATCGACGCCACCTCGGGTGCCGGCGGTCTGCCGGTCAACGCCGCCGACGCCGACGTCTACTACTTCGCGCCGCAGAAGTGCTTCGCCGCCGACGGTGGCCTGTGGATCGCGCTGATGAGCCCGGCCGCGCTCGAGCGTGTCGCCGAGATCAAGGACTCGGGTCGCTGGACGCCGGACTTCCTGTCGCTGCCGATCGCGGTCGACAACTCCACCAAGGACCAGACCTACAACACCCCGGCGCTCGCGACGCTGCTCATGTTCGAGAACCAGATCGCGTGGATGAACTCGGGCGGCGGCCTGGACTGGACCACCGCGCGCACCAAGGATTCGTCGGAGCGCCTGTACTCGTGGGCCGAGGCCTCCGAGTACGCGACGCCGTTCGTCGCCGATCCGGCATACCGCTCGCAGGTTGTCGGCACCATCGACTTCGCCGACTCGGTCGACGCGGCCGCGGTCGCGAAGATCCTGCGCGCCAACGGCATCGTCGACACCGAGCCGTACCGCAAGCTGGGCCGCAACCAGCTGCGCATCGGCATGTTCCCGGCGATCGATCCCGAGGACATCTCGCAGCTCACCAAGAGCATCGACTGGGTCGTCTCGCAGCTCGGCTGATCCCGCACTACCTCTGAAGGGAGGGGCGGTCACGCATTGCGTGACCGCCCCTCCCTTTCGTCGTCCGCGCGCCCCGCCGCCCCGCGATTTGCGCACGTATCGGTCCCGGGGACGCCCGCGAAACACCGATATGTGCGCAAATCGCGAGGAAACGTATTCACACGCGTGTCTTTCCTGCACACGGGTCACAGAT
This sequence comes from Rhodococcus sp. AG1013, assembly GCF_003350365.1. Taxonomy (NCBI): domain Bacteria; kingdom Bacillati; phylum Actinomycetota; class Actinomycetes; order Mycobacteriales; family Nocardiaceae; genus Rhodococcus; species Rhodococcus sp. AG1013. The sequence goes on along the minus strand of NZ_QQAT01000016.1, from coordinate 51,874 downwards.
GAATTACAGTCGATTCCGGCGTGATCGCGAGTCGGCGCGATGAGGAGGACAGTGTGCGAGAGCTGCGAGTGATCGGTCTCGAACCTGGCGGCGCGCACGTAGTGTGTTCGGATCCAGATACCGGCGAAAAGTTCCGGCTCCCCGCCGATGACAAGCTCCGCGCGGCCTCTCGCGGAGACATCGCTCGACTCGGCCAGATTGAGATCGAAATGGACAGTCAGCTTCGCCCGCGAGAGATCCAGGCCCGTATCCGCGCCGGCGCATCCATCGAACAGGTCGCCGAGCAGGCGGGCATTCCGTACTCCAAGGTGGAGCGCTACGCACATCCCGTGCTTCTCGAACGCAGTCGCGCGGCCGAGATGGCACAGGCCGGTCACCCGGTCCGCCCGGACGGCCCCGCCGTGGACACCCTGTCCGAGATCGTCGCGCAGGCGTTCCGAGCCCGCGGCCACGACATGGACGCCGCCACGTGGGACGCGTGGAAGGACGAGGACGGCCACTGGGTGGCCCAGCTGCAGTGGCAGGCCGGACGGAGCACCAACGCCGCGCACTGGCGCTACCAGCCGGACGCGCACGGCGGCACCATCAACTCCCTCGACGACGCCGCGGTCCAGCTGATCGATCCCGACTTCGGGCGTCCGCTCCGCGGGCTGGCTCCCGTCCCCAGCGACGGCATCTACGGCCCGGCCGACATGGAGCAGGACCACGATCACGAGGTCGCGGAAGACTCGTCGATCATCTTGGCGGACAACGATATCGAAGAGGAATCGGCGGAGCAGGTCGACACGCCGGAGCCCGTCGACGAGGCCGAGCACGACGAGCCGAAGACCGCACCCCAGCACACCCACGGCAAGGACAAGCGCGGTAAGCCCGCACTGCCGTCCTGGGACGACGTTCTGCTGGGCGTTCGGAGCAACGGGCGCGGCTGACGTCAGTGCTGGGGGTCAGCGCATCCACCATCTGGTACGTCGACGCCACCGAGCCCGCCTCGGTTCTGCGTGACGCGGAACCGGACCGGGACGCCGCCCGCGACCTCGTCGGGCAGTTGCATCCAGGGCTCGAGGTGTCATATCTCGGCGACGAACCGTTGACGGACGCCGCGAAACCCGAAGCGGGCGAGGTGATCGCCGGCTGGTACCCCGGGGTGGTCGTCGTCCGCACGGGCGAATCCCTGCCGCCGGTCCCTTCTTCACTGGTGGAGCACTGGATCCACCCGACGGGCTTCCGCCACACGTATCTCTGCTCGTCGAGTCCGGTGACGAAGGCCGGTTCGTGGGGCGCGTTCGCGCACTGGGACCACGGGGAACTGAAGCGATCGTTCAGCGCCACACCGGTTCACATCATCGAGGACCTCGGCCTCCCGCAGGTGTGGGAGCGTCCGTTCTGGGCCGGGGAGCATCCGGTGCGCCCCTCGCTGGACGTGTTACCGGACCCGCAGACGCTGCCGTTCAATCCCGGCGAGTTCGCGGAGGCGGCACCCCGGGGCTGGCTGGGCGACGACCTGGATCCGGCGTCGATCACGGTCTCGCGGTTCGCGGTGCACCCGACCGGACAGGTTCCCGAGTCGGTCCTCCGACTCGAGGAGGCGCGCCGCGCCGAATCGGCCCGGGAGCAGGAAGAGCCTGGTGCACCGGACGAGCACAGCGAACCGAATGCGCACAGCGAGCCGGAGGACGGCAGCGACCAGGAGTCGGTGCCGTCACCGAAGAGGCCGTCGCTGCTCTCCCGCCTGTTCCGTCGCGACCACTGACCGACGTCAGAGGGCCCCGAAAAGCAGTGCGACCCAACCGGAGACCACGCCGGCCCCGACGCCGTACACCACCCAGCGCCATACCGGCCGGTGCCGCCAACGCCACACGGTGGGGGCGGCGCCGCCGACGACCACCAGGTTGAAGCCGACCGCGAGCAGCACGTGGATGTGCGCCAGCGCGGACCCGAAGGCCACCACGGCGACCAACGTCACGAGCGCCGCGAAGCCACTGACCAGCAGTCCCGTGCACCACGGGGTGGGTGGCGACGCCGGACCTGCCGTCACGAGCCGGTCCGGATGCGCTCGTAGAACGCCATCGCCGCGGCGGTCGCGACGTTGAGCGAGTCGGTGCCCGGCGCCATCGGGATGCGGGCACGCACGTCGGTGACGCGCATCGCGTGTTCGGTGAGGCCGGGGCCCTCCGCTCCGAGCAGAACCGCCACCTTCTCCCCCGTCATCGCCTCGGCCAGCGGCACCGCCGCAGGATCGGGGGTGAGCGAGATCAACTGGAAGCCCTTGTCGCGCAAAATGTTCAGCCCACGCGGCCACTCGGGGACCTGCGCGAACGGGACGCGCAGCACGTGCCCCATCGACACCCGTACCGCGCGGCGGTAGAGCGGGTCGGCGACGGCGGCACCGAACAGGATCGCGTCCACACCCAGGCCGGCGGCGTTGCGGAACATCGAGCCGATGTTCTCGTGGTCGTTGACGCCCTCGAGCACCGCGACCGTCCGCGCGTCGCGCAGTGCGTCCTCGACGTCGAGCGGAGGCGGCCGGTGCGCCGCAGCGAGCACACCCCGGTTGAGATGGAAGCCCACCACCTCGGCCATCACGTCGGCCGTGGTTCGGTAGAACGGCACGTCCACGCCGTCTAGGTCCGCGGACAGCTCGCCGAGCCTGCGGTCCACACCCAGCAGGCCGATCGGCGCGTACCGGGACGCGAGCATCCGCTGGACCACCAGCACACCCTCGGCGATCACCAGCCCCTTGCCCCCGGGCAGGTCCGGCCGACGATCCGACGAGTTGAGGTCTCGGAAGCCGTCCAGCCGGGGATCGGCGGGGTCTGCGATGTCGATGACGTGAACCACGGATCCATCGTGCCGTATGGGTGGTCGACGGCTAGCGGGCGCTCCCGCCCGCCGCGAACAGCGCGGCGAAGTGTGCGTCGAGGACGGCGTGGATCTGCTCGGGACCGATCCGGTGGGGGTGGTTGAGGCCGTGTGCCGCGAGGCCGTCCACCAGGGCGTGCATCCGCATCGCCTCGACCTCGACCGCGGACGCCGCGAGCATCCCGGCCTCCGCGAGCAACCGAGTGGCTCCCAGGAAGCCCTCGTACACCGCGAGGTCGGAGCGGTCGCGCACCTCGGCGAGCGCGGGATCGGCCTGGGCGGCGACGGTGAACGCCTGCCACACCTCCATCTCGCCGCGACGGTCGTCGTCGAGGGGGACGAACTGCTCGGCCAGAACGCGCACGTCGGCCCGCAGATCCCCACTGAACTCGATCCCGGCGATGCGGTCGTAGACCCGTTTGGTGACGAGTTCCATCGCGAAGAGCAGCAGTTCGGACTGGGTGCCGAAGAAGTGCCGGAGCGACCCGGTCGACATGCCCGCCTCGTCGGCGACGGTTCGCACGCTGGCCGCGCCGATGCCGTCGCGGCGGATCACGCGCAGCACGGCGTCGGCGATCTCCTCGCGTCTGCATTCGGGGCTCGGCCTCTTCACCACATCGCAAAACTAACACGACTGTGCTAGCTTTCGAATAACTAACACAGTCGTACTAGAAATGGGGTCGAGCATGATCGTCCAACTGATCGTCGTATGCGAGATCCTCTTCTGGGTGTTCCTCGGCGCCGGCCTCGTCGCCCGCTACCTGCTGCGCCGCCCCGCCCTGGGTGCCGCGCTACTCATCGGCGCACCACTGGTCGACGTAGTGCTCCTCGTCGCCACCACGATCGACCTGCGCAGCGGCAGTGCGGCGTCGTGGAGTCACGGCCTGGCGGCCGCCTACATCGGCTTCTCGGTGGCGTTCGGGCACAGCATCATCTGCTGGGCCGACGCCCGATTCGCGTACCGGTTCGCCGGCGGGCCGGCCCCGGTGAAGCCGCCGCGGCACGGCGCGGGCCGGGCGATCCGCGAGTGGCGCGAGTTCGGAAAGGCCATGATCGCGTGGGGCATCGCGTGCGGATTGCTGTCCGCGGCGATCGCGATGGTCGACGACCCGACCCGCACCGCAGCCCTGTCCGACTGGATCGACACCCTCACCGTCGTACTCGGGGTCTGGGGCGTCATCGCCCTGAGCTACACGGTGTTCCCGGCAGGGGCGAAGGCCGTGGAGCGCCGCACGTAGAGTGCGGCGGCCAGTCCCGTCGCGAGGGACACCAACCCGCCGACCACGAGCGGCGCCCGCGGGTCGACCGCGTCGGCCAGCCAGCCCAGCAGTGGGCCGCCCAGCGGGGTTCCACCGAGGAACGCCAGCATGTACATGCCCATCACCCGGCCTCGCATCTCCGACGGAACCGACATCTGCAGGATGCTCATGGCCGCCGTGGAGAACGTCAGGACGAGGGCACCGGTCGGCACGAGCAGGAGAGCGACCGCGAGGTAGGACGGCACGAATCCGACGGCCGTCTCCAGGACGCCGAACCCGACCGCGACACCGAGGCACCAGCGCACCGTCGGGGTCGACAGTCTCCGAGCGGCGAATGTGGCACCGGCGAGCATGCCGATCGCGAGCATCGTCGAGAGCAGACCGAAGGCGTCGGCGCCCTTGTCGAAGGTGTTGCGGGCCAGGACCGCAAGCGTGAGCGAGAAGTTGAGCCCGGACGTGGAGACGACGAAGACGGTGAGGAGGACGACGGTGAGGTCGGCCCTGCTCCGCACGTACCGGAAGCCATCACGCACCTGCCCCTTGGCTCGCGGTGCGGGAGTAGCCCGGGTGAGTTCGTCCGCCCGCATCCAGGCGAGCGAGGCGAACACCGCAACGAAGGAGGCGGCGTTCACGAGGAACACCGGTCCGGTGCCGATCAGCGTGATGAGCACACCGGAGATCGCCGGACCGACGATACGGGCGGCGTTGAACATCATGGAGTTCAACGCGATTGCGTTGGCCAGCCGGTCCGGGCCCACCATCTCGATCGTGAACGACTGGCGGACAGGCGTTTCGAGTGCCGTCACGCATCCCAGCGCGAACGAGAGCACGTAGACGTGCCACAGTTGCACCACCCCACCGACGTCGAGCAGTCCGAGGATCAGCCCGAATGCCGCCATCGCGACGAGTGAGACCATCAGGACGCGCCGCTTGTCGTAGCGGTCGGCGAGCACACCGCCGTACATCGAGAGGAACAGTGTGGGCCCGAACTGCAGGGCCATCACGACGCCGACGGCGAAACCGTCACCGCCCGAGAGGGTCAGGACCAGCCAGTCCTGCGCCAGCCGCTGCATCCAGGTGCCGACCAGTGAGACGATCTGTCCGGTCGCGAAGTACCGGTAGTTGCGCGAGCGCAGGGCCGCGAACATGGACGGCGCGAGATCGGTTGACACACTGCGATCTTGCCGACAGTTGGGGGCGGTCGACGGTCCCGTCCCGCTGACCGGGCCCGGGAAGGTCAGTCGTTCTCGGAGACCAGACCGGAGATGATGGTGACGGCGTTGCGCAGGGTTTCGATCTGCTCGTCGTCGAGGCCCGACAGCTTCTCGGTCATCCACGCCTCGCGCGCCTGGGTCTCGCCCTCGATGAGGGCGTGACCGGCATCGGAGAGCGAGACGATGATCTGCCGACCGTCGGTGGGATGCGGTGTGCGATCGACCAGTCCGAGGTCGGCGAGCGACGCGATGACCCGGGTCATCGACGGCGGCTGGACCTTCTCGCGCGCGGCCAGAGCGCCCGGCGTCATCGACCCCTCGGCGGCGAGGGTGGCGAGCGCCGACAGCTGCGTCAGCGAGACCTGGGCCTCCGCACGCCGTCCCCGCAGGTGGCGCGTGAGACGCACAACCGCTAAGGACAGGTCGCTGGCCAGGGCGCGAGTATCCGATGTCACAGAATCAAACAATACGGGAACTCGCGCCCCGCCAATCACGTAACGGCGTCAGTGATCGGGCCGACTGCGAAGTACGCGACGAACAGTGCCGCAACGAGCCACAGCAGCGGGTGCACCTTCTTGGCGTTGCCGCCCGCGGCCGCGAGGACCACGTAGGAGATGAAGCCGACACCGATGCCGTTGGCGATGGAGTACGTGAACGGCATCGTGACGATCGTCAGGAACGCCGGCAGCGCGATCGAGAACTTGCCGAAGTCGATGTCGCGCACCTGGCCGATCATCAACGCGCCCACCACGACCAGAGCCGGGGCCGCGGCCTCGATCGGGACCACCGAGTACAGCGGCGTGAGGAACATCGCGGCCAGGAACAGCACACCGGTGACGACGTTGGCGAGGCCGGTGCGGGCGCCCTCGGCGATGCCGGACGCGGACTCGACGAACACCGTGTTGGACGACGCGGATGCGCCGCCGCCGACGATCGCGCCGGCGCCCTCGACGACGAGGGCCTTGCCGACGCCGGGCAGGTTGTCGTCCTTGTCGGTGAGCCCGGCTTCCTTGCCGAGGCCGGTCATGGTGCCCATCGCGTCGAAGAAGTTGGCGAGCACCAGGGTGAAGACCAGCAGGCTGGCGGCGAGGACACCGATGCGGGTGAACGCACCGAACAGGCTGACGTCGCCGACCAGGCTCAGGTCGGGCAGCTGCGCGACGACGTCGGGCAGCACGGGAACGCTGAGGTTCCAGCCCTTGGGGTCGACGCCCTTGGAGGCGCCGACATCGAAGACGGCCTCGATGATCGCGGCGAGCACGGTGGTGACGACGATGCCGATCAGCAGGCCGCCGCGGACCTTCCGGACCACGAGGACGCCCATGAGCAGGACACCGAAGACGAAGACTGCGGTCGGCCACGCGCCGATCGAACCGTTGATGCCGAGGCCGACGGGGACGGACGTGCCGGCGGCGTCGGGGATGCGGCGGACGAATCCGGCGTCGACCAGACCGATGAACGCGATGAACATGCCGATACCGGCGGCGATCGCGGCCTTGAGTTCACGCGGGATGGCGTTGAAGACCGCCGTGCGGAAACCGGTCGCGGCCAGCACCACGATGATGATGCCGTCGATGACGACCAGACCCATCGCCTCGGGCCAGGTGACCTGCGGCGCGATCGACACGGCGAGGAGGCTGTTGATGCCCAGACCCGCGGCGATACCGAACGGATAGTTCGCGATGATGCCGAAGGCGATGCTCATCAGACCGGCGACCAGCGCGGTCACCGCCGCGACCTGGCTGATCGGCAGGATGTTGCCGAGGACGTCGGTCTTGGCGGCGGCGTCGTCGGCCGAGAAGCTACCGAGGATCAGCGGGTTGAGGACGACGATGTACGCCATGGCCACGAACGTGACCAGGCCGCCGCGGACCTCGGTGCTGATGGTCGAGCCACGCTCTGTGATCTTGAAGTAGGTGTCGAGCAACCGCGAGGGCGCCGACCGCCGCGTGGGCTCGGTCGTTTTGTCGGTAACCGCCATGTCGAGTTTCGGTCCAATCGCCGGGAAGTGGGGTTTCGCACCTGGCAGATTAGGGCACCGACGCAGGGGTAACTTAATCGTGTGACCGAAATCCATAGCACGTCGACGCTCGTGGCCCGCCTGTCCGATCCCCGCCCGGTGCTCGCGGTGGGCACGGCAGCGTGGGTTCTGGCGACCGTCGTGGTGCTACTGGTGGGCGACCGGTGGAGCGACGCACTTCCGGTCTGTTATGCCGGAACCGCCCTGGGCCTCCTGGGATTCGCGTTGTTCCTCGTTCAGCGCCGGGCCGCGCGGCGCGGCAGCCGGGGCGCGCAGCGCGGCCTCGCCTGAGCCTCGGACGTCGTCACCGCCGCCCGATCTGCGGGGTGAGGGAATTCACACGGAGTTCGCGCGCGTCAAACGGGTATTTCGACGGGTGATCGCCCAGATCCACAGTGCGGCCCACGCCACACCGAACGCCCAGCCGGCGAGCACGTCGGTGAGCCAGTGCGCGCCCAGGTACACCCGTGAGAGCCCGACGGCCAGGGTGTAGCACGCCAGCAGCACCAGCAGCAGGTTCCGCCGGAGGCCGGCGGCGAGGATCCGCACCGCCACCGCACCCAGGACGCACGCGAGGATCGCGGACATCATCGCGTGTCCGGACGGGAACGAATAGCTCTCGAGCATCACGAGACGCTCCGGCAGGGGCGGCCGTTCACGCCCGAACAAAAGTTTGAGCAAACTCATCGCCGCCCAGCCGGAGAGCATCGCGCCGGCGACCATCACGGCGTCCGCGGTGTACCGCCGCGCGAGCAGCGCGGTCGTCACGACCGCGGAGATGACGAACACCGCGAGCGTCCCGCCGCTGTTCGTGACGACCGTGACGGCGTCCGTGAGCCCGGGCGTGCGGATGTCGAGCATCCAGTCCAGTACCGACTGGTCGAACGTCATGTCTCTCCCCTCACGGACGGCGACGGCAGTGGGTCCGGCCGTCGGTGTCCACCCACCATGCGACGGCGACGTCACCGTCGAGCGCACCGCCGAGCCGCACGACGAGCTCGTCGTGCACGACGACGGATCCGCTCGGCAGCGGCAGCCCCAGCACCGTGCACGCCAGCACGGCTCCCGGTTCGCGATCCCACGTGCTGGTCTCGCCGTCCCCGAGGACCTGTGCGTGGACCGCGGCCGACGCGAGCGGCAGATCCAGCAGATCCGCGAGGGCGGCGGCGGTGTCCAGCGCACCGAGCACCAGGCGCCCCGGTGGGACGACGGCGCCGAGGTGCGCGCGGTCGAGCACCAGCGCGACGTCGGGATCGGCGACGGCGCCCGCGAGGCTGCGCACGCCGGACGGCAGGCCCAGTTCGTCGAGGTCCAGCACGCCGCGGTCCGCGGCCGCGGCCAGCAGCCGGTGGGTGCGGGTCACGACGTCCGGGGTGGGGGTGCGCTCGGGGTCGGCGAGCCGGTCGAGCAGCACCCGGGCCAGCCCGGTGTCGTCGACCGCGGTGGGTGCCAGCGCACCGGCCAGCGCGGGTGCGGCCGGGTGGTCGAAGACGTCGAGCAGTCCGGCGAACGTGTCGTCGTCGGGTGCGCGCAGCAGGCCGAGGCGCCGTCCGTCGATCTCGGCGTGCGTGCGCAGCCACCACGCGGTGTAGCCGTCGCGGTCGGCGAGCGCGGCCGCGGTGAGCGGGTCGCCGGCGAGCAGCGTCAGCGCCTGCGACCACCGCGCGGGATCGACCAGGTCCAGGTCCCGCACCGCGACCAGCGTCTCGGGGTCGTCGGAAAGGGTGTCCCACCAGCGGGGCTCGTCGTCGAGGTCGTGTTCGGGGCCAGTGGGCAACTCGGCACGCATCACGGAGAAGCCCCAGCCGACGCCGAGCGCGCGCAGCGACTCCTCCCCCACCCGCTCGACCAGTGCCGCGTCGACGGTGCCGAACGGCGAGTCGTCGTCGAGCACCTCGGCGAGCGGGGCGCCCGGCAGCAGCAGTTCGTCAGCGGGCACCAGTTCGCCGTCGGCGTCGGGCAGCGGCAGCTCACCCAGCCAACCCGGCCGCGCGTCGGGCGGCGCGAGTCCGACCAGCGAGAGCACTACGGTCGCCAATTCGGTTGCGGCGGTGGGGTCGTCGTAGTCGACGTCCTCGATGCGGGCGCGCAGCGCGGGATCGGACAGCAGGTCCCCCGCGGTCGCCCGCTCGGCACCCAACCGGTTGAGCAGCGGATGGACGGCGTCCGGGTGCACCAGCCGCACCCAGTCCAGGGCCGCGACGGCCGCATCCACCGCATGCCCCAGATCGGTGCCGGTGACGGTGGTGCGCGGGCCGGTGACGGTGCGACCGTCCGCGAGCGGAACCGAAACGGCGGCAAGCTCTTCGACGGCCAGCGCATCCACCACCAGCGGTTCGAGCGCGTCGTAGAGGGCGTGCCACCACGACGGTTCCCGGTGATGGCCGCCCAGCAGTTCGGCGATACGGGCCAGTCCCACCCGGTGCACGTCCACCGCCGCCAGCACCGGGGCGTGCCGCGGCCCCGACAGCTCCGGGTCCACCAGGTCGGGCACGACATCGGCGAGCGCATCGGCCAGTTCGTCGGTCAGTGCGGGGATCACGGTGGCGCGGGTCGGGACCAGGTCGGCGGCATCCGGGTAGGCAGCGGTGCGGGCGGCGGGCACCCACGGCTGCGTGCGCAACTCGCGCAGCAACTCCTCGCGCAGGGCCGCGTCCACCTCGCTGCGCGCGAATCCGGGCTGCGGCACCAGATCCGGGCGCTGGTCGCGCGGGAGCGCCGCGACGAACCGTGCGTAGCCGCGGGCGACGGCGGCCAACGGCGCGCCGGGCAGCACACGCCGGCGGTCGGGCTGCATCGGGACGTCGGCGATCAGCAGCGCCGGGATCGACAGTTCCTCGTCGGAGCGGGTGGGGGCACGCAGGACGTCGGCGGTCACGGTCCGCACCCGCCCGTCGACCACCGGCACCAACCACCGCGCGGCATCGGCCCGGAACTGCCACCACGTGCGGTCGCCGACGGTGATCTCGGTGAGCCCGGCGCGGTCACCGTCGAGTTCGCGCTCGGTGCGGCGCAGCACCGTGTCGCCGACCTCGATCGTCGCGATTCCCGGGAGCTCGAGCAGCAGGTCGACGGCCTCGGCGGCGAATCCGGCCACCAGGGCCGCGGCATCGACATCGGGGCGCAGCCGCAGCACCACCTCGGTGTCGAATCCGGACGGCGGCCGTTCGTCGGTGGCCCACACCAGGCGCAGCGCCGGGACACCCGCGTCGGGCACCTCCAGGCCCTCCTCCGCGACGGCGGCACGGGTGCGGGCGGCGGAGAACAGCAGCGAGCCGCTGGTGGACCGCAGTTCCACCTCGTCGCTGACGGCCCGGACCGCGGTGAATCCGACGCCGAATCGTCCTACCCCCGCGAACTCTCCGGAGCTTCCGGTCTTCCCGGAGGCACGGAGCGCGGCGAGCGCGTGCACGCCTTCGACATCGAGGGGTGCACCGGTGTTCGCGATCCGGAGCACGTCGTCGTGCAGTTGGACCCGCAGGGCGCCGGGGATCCCGGTGCGGGCGGCGGCGTCGGCCGCGTTCTGCGCCAGTTCGGTCAGCAGCCGGTCGCGGTAGCCGGCGCGGACGAGGTCGGCCTCGGCCGCCGCGTCCTCACGCAGACGCGTCGGCGAGTTCCGCCATGCGAGGAGCGTCCCCTCCCGCAGCGCCGCGGTGCCGAACGGATCCGTCAGCTGGTCGATGCCGGGTCCAGCGGGGGCTCGGGATCGGTGGGCTCGTCGGCCTGCATCTCGGCGGTCGCCTCGGCCTGTGCCTCGGGCGCGACCGGGCGCTCGATCTCGACGACCTCGACGGCGGCGTCGTCGTACGCGTCGTAGCGCGGGGTGCCGGCACCGGTCGGCAGGGTGGTGTCGGAATGCGCGCCGCAGCCGTGCGCGGCGTGCACGACGTGACCGTCGGCGGCCATCTCGTTTCCGCACACGCCGAACGCCGCGTGCAGCGAACCGGACAGCGGCAGATAGAAACCGCACAGGTCACACGTGGACGGCGCGGCCTTCGCCATGTCCGAGTCCGGTCCGAAGTCGCCGTCGTGCCAACGCTCGGCGCACTCCAGTCGACCCTCGCGGCTCATGACCTGCTTGCGGCCCAGCCCGATCTCGAGCGCGACGTCGTCCACCTCGGGATCGCCGGTCGCGACGTACCCCGGCACCAGACGGGGGTCGCCGGCGGGCGGCGCCAGCAGGTCGCCGGGCGACAGGTCGCCGGGACGGACTCGCTGATCCCACGGCAGCCATTCGGGGGCGACGAGCGCGTCGGGTCCCGGCAGCAGCGCCAGCTCGCTGATCGTCACCCGATCGGAGTCGGGGGCTGCGGCCACCACGACGGCCCACTGCCAGCCGCGATAGCCCGGAAGCTCGGCCTCGAACCGGTGGGTGGCCGCGCAGAAGTCCTCCCCGGTCACGCCCAGGTGCTTCCCCACACCACCCTCACCGAGCGCGGTCAGTGCCGCTCGGGCAGGCTCGACGGCTTCGGCGAGGACGGGGCGCACGACGGCGCTCTCTGGAGACGACGTAACACTCACAATGTCCATCTTGCCGCACTGGGTCCGGACCGTGCTCGTGCGGGCTGTCATGCTGGTCCGGTGAATCGGCGTCACACCCCGTATCCCGTCGCTGTCGGAGTGTCCGTGCTGGCCGTTGCGCTGCTCGCCGGCTGCACCGCAAGCACCGACGACGGCACCCCGCCGGAGGGCGCGACCATCGCCCAATCGCTGCGTCCGGAGATCGTCCGCGAGCTTCCGCACGACCCGGACGCGTTCACGCAGGGCCTCGAGATCTCCGACGGCACGCTGTACGAGAGCACCGGCCGGGTGGGCCGGTCGTGGGTGCGGGCCACCGAGTTCGACACCGGCGCCGAGCGGGCGCGTGCCGATCTGATGCGCCCGATGTTCGGTGAGGGGATCACCGTCGTCGGCGACACGGTGTGGCAGCTCACCTGGAAGGACGGTGTCGCGGTCGCGCGCGACCGGGACACGCTGACCCAGAAGCAGCAGGTCCGGTACGACGGCGAGGGGTGGGGGCTGTGCGCGCAACCGGACCGCCTGGTGATGAGCAACGGCTCGGACTCCCTGACGTTCCGTGATCCCGCGACGTTCGAGCCGACGGGGTCGGTGGATGTCACGCTCGACGGCCGGTCGATCGATCAGCTCAACGAACTCGAATGCAGCAGTGACGGTTTCGTATACGCGAACGTGTGGCAGACCGACACCATCCTGCGGATCGATCCCGCGACCGGAGTGGCGGTCGGCCGGATCGATGCCGCCGCGCTACGCGAGGCCCTGCCGTCCGGTGAGAGCCGCGACATCGACGTCCTCAACGGCATCGCCCAGATTCCGGGCACCGACCGCTTCCTCGTGACCGGGAAGCTGTGGCCGCGCATGTTCGAGGTCCGGTTCGTCGCCTGAGGGCGGACGTGACGAGCGCGTGACGCATCCGACACGTCCGAACTAGCTGGAACAGACCGCCCGTGTCGTGCAATGTCCGGGGACTAGGACAGAATTGGGGGGTGACCGGACCTCGCGAACCCCACGACGCCGACCGGCGTGGGCAGGACCCGCGTATCCCCGCGCCCCCGCGACACCCCGGCTACGACAACTATCCGCCCGCGCGACGTGCCACTGCCCGGCGCACTCCGCTGCCCCCGCTGCATCCCGTCGACCGGTCCGCGCCCACCGATCGGATCCCGCCGGGACCGAACGGACACAGCCAGGGCGAGCCGGGCCGCACCGGGCAGGACCGGAACGGGCAGGCCGCGCCGGGCCCCGACGAGACCGCGCGCGTGGAGCAGCCGCCCGAACACCCGGAGCAGTCGACCCGACGGTTCTCCAAGCAGGACGCGGAGGCGCTCGAGGCCGACACCGACGACGGGGCGCCCAAGCCGCGGCCGATGCCGCGGAAGCTGACGGTCACCCGGGTCGCCGCGATGCGCAGTCGCGAGCTGACCAACAAGAGCATCGCGACGTTCCGGCGGGCCGCGACCGCGGACGGCGCCGACAAGTCCGGGCTCACCGCCCTCACGTACGCGGTGATGGCGAACTTCGCGACCGACGCCGCGATCGCCGTGGCGCTGGCCAACACGCTGTTCTTCTCGGCGGCCACCGGCGAGGACAAGACCAAGGTCGCGCTGTACCTGTTGATCACGATCGCGCCGTTCGCGGTGATCGCCCCGCTGATCGGCCCGGCGCTCGACCGCCTGCAGCGGGGTCGCCGGATCGCGCTGGCGTCGTCGTTCGCGCTGCGGACGGTGCTCGCGCTCGTCCTCGTCTTCAACTTCGACAGCTGGGCGCTCTACCCGTGTGCGCTGGGCATGATGGTGCTCAGCAAATCGTTCTCGGTCCTCAAGAGCGCCGTGACCCCACGTGTGCTGCCACCGGAAATCGATCTGGTGCGGGTCAATTCGCGGCTGACGGTGTTCGGCCTGCTCGGCGGCACCATCGGCGCGGGCGCGCTGGCCGGCGCCCTGGCGCTGGTCACCGGGTCCACCGGGGCGCTCTGGTTGGCCGCGCTCATCACCGCGTTCGGCGCCTACCTGAGCATGCGGATCCCGGCGTGGGTGGAGGTCACCGAGGGTGAGGTGCCGGCCACGCTGACCTTCCACGGCGACGACTCCCCCACCGAACTGATCGACGTGTCCGCCGTGGCGAGCGTCAAACCGGACAAGCGACGCCAACCCCTGGGCCGCGTGGTGGTCACCGGACTGTGGGGCAACGGCACCATCCGCGTGCTCACCGGATTCCTGACGCTGTACATCGCGTTCGTCGCGAAGGCCAGCACCGAACACGCGGCGCTGATGCAGGCCGCGATGCTCGGCCTGGTCGGCGCGGCCGCCGGCATCGGCAACTTCGCCGGCAATGCCGCCGGCGCCCGGCTGGAGCTGGGGCGGCCCGCGGTGATGGTGCTGCGCTGCACGATCGCGGTGACGGTCGTCGCGATCATCGCGGCGGTCACCGGTAACCTGCTCACCGCGGCGCTCGCAGCGCTCGTGGCATCGGCCGCCAGCGCCCTGGCGAAGGTGTCGCTGGACGCGTCGCTGCAGCAAGACCTGCCCGAAGAGTCCATCGCATCCGGTTTCGGCCGGTCCGAGACCGTCCTGCAGCTCAGCTGGGTCATCGGCGGCGCGATGGGCGTCCTGCTGCCCACCGAACTGTGGATCGGTTTCACGGTCGTGTCGGTGGTGCTTACGATCGGGCTGGTGCAGACCGTCCTCACGTACCGCGGCGCCTCGCTGCTGCCGGGACTGGGCGGCAAGCGACCGGAGCACGTGAACCAGGAGACCACCGTCGGCCACAGCCCTCGTGCCGACTGATCCACCGAACGAGAAACGGATTCCATGATGCAGGACCGGACGAAAAAGATTGTCGCGCTGATCGCGGCCCTAGTGGTGGTCGCGGCGGCCGGTCTTGCAGGGGTCGTCGCCTACCTCGTCGGTCAGTCGGAGGAGAAGCTGCCGACCATCACCGCGTACTCGAAGCAGGAGACCGTCTCGGCCACGCCGGGGTTCTGCGACCAGACGCTGCAGTGCGAGGGGCTCGAGATCGTCGAACTCCACGTGCCCGAGGGCTACCCGCTGCAGCTGTCGCTGCCCAAGGAGGTCGCGGACTCCGACTGGCGTCTCAACGTCCAGATCGGTAACCCGAAGACCGGCGAGATCTTCGAGGGCTACCGCGACTACACCCCCGGCGAGGCGTGGGCGGTGACGGTGCCCGGCAATCCGGGCGAGCAGCTGATCAGCGCCATCATCCAGCTTCCCGCGCAGGGCGGGCTGGCACCGGTGTGGGCCCTGCAGACCATCCCGATGCCCGGCGGCGGACAGGTCGCCCCGGCCTCCTGACCCCAGGAACGACGAAACGGGAGCCTTCCGATGATCATCGGAGGGCTCCCGTTTCGTCTGTCAGCGACTGCTTACCGCAGTGAGTCCACTCAGCTGTCGAGCTCGCGCGCCACGGCGCGCACCACCTCGGAGATCCGCTGCGCGGTCTTGCGGTCCGGGTACTTGCCCTTGCGCAGGTCCGGCTGGATCTTGGCCTCGAGCAGCGTGATCATGTCCTCGACCATGCCGTGCAGTTCGTCGGGCGAGTGCTTGCGGGCCACGGCCTCCTTGCGCGCGCCGCCGCTCTGACGCAGCGTCGGCGCCGGATCGAGCACCTTGACGCTCAGCGCCTGCGGGCCGCGGCGTCCGGCGGCCATGCCGAATTCGACGCGCTGGCCGGCCTTGAGGCCCTCGACGCCTTCGGGTAGCGCCGCCGCGCGGACGTAGACGTCCTCCCCCTCTTCCTGGGACAGGAAGCCGAAACCCTTCTCGACGTCGTACCACTTCACCTTGCCGGTAGGCACCGTGTTCACCCGCTCATCTGCCTGCCGCACTCGTCGTTGAGCGCGCGCGTGGATACATGCAAAACAACGCGCCCCACTCGGAGTGCGGGACGCGTGAATGGCCGAGTGTACCGCCTGGCCAGCTGCCCGGCATCCTCCTTTCCCGGCACGCGGCGGCCTCTCGACCGGGTGACCGGGCGGTCGGTTCGTCGGCGTCGTGCTCGATACTGTGCAGATGGTCGGGGTGCTCGGCGGGCCCGACCCCTCCGACGACCCCTCCGACGACCCCTCCGACGACCGATGGGACGAGATAGTGACGACGCTGACCGACCTGCTCACCAAGATCGGCTCCAAGAGCATCGAGGTGCTCGACCTGACCGCGCCGCTCAGCTCGGACACACCGGTCCTGCATCTGCCGGAGCCGTTCGCCAACACCATCCCGGCGGGACTCGAGACGGTCAGCAACTTCGACGACGACGGCCCGATGTGGGCGTGGAACAACCTGCACACCGGCGAACACACCGGCACCCATCTGGATGCGCCGACGCACTGGATCACCGGGCGGGACGGCGCCAGCGTCGACCAGATTCCGCCGGAGCGGCTGATCGGTCCGGTCGCGGTCATCGACGTCACCGCCGAGGTGGAGGCGAACCCGGACTTCGTGCTCGAGGTGGAACACATCGAGGCGTGGGAGGCCGAGCACGGCCCGCTGCCCGACGGCGCGTGGCTGATCCTGCGCACCGGCTGGGGCGAGCGGGGCAGCGACCCGGTGCGTTTCGCGAACGCGGACGCCGACGGCCCGCACACCCCCGGCCTGTCGGTGGCGGCGGCCAAATGGCTGGCCGAGTCGAGCCCCATCACCGGGTTCGGTGTGGAGACGGTCGGCATCGACGCCGGCATCGCGGGCGGCTTCGACCCGATGTTCCCGGCGCACTACTTCCTGCTGGGCCACGACAAGTACGGCCTGACGCAGCTGCGCAACGTCGACAAGCTGCCGACGCTGGGCGCGGTGCTGGTGGCGTCGCCGCTGCCGATCGTCGGCGGAACCGGCAGCCCGGCACGCGTGTTCGCACTGGTCGAGCGCGCATGAGTTCCACCGTCGCGCAGCTGGTCGGTCGCACCCTCGCCGACCTCGGGATCGGTCACGCGTTCGGCGTGGTGGGCAGCGGCAACTTCGCGGTCACCAACGCCCTGATCGCGGCGGGGGTGCCGTTCGTCGCGGCCCGGCACGAGGGCGGGGCCGCGACCATGGCCGACGCGTACTCGCGCATGTCGGAGCTGCCCGCGGTCGTCACCACCCACCAGGGGTGCGGGCTGACCAATGCTCTGACGGGGATCGGTGAGGCGGCCAAGAGCCGCACGCCGCTGATCGTGCTCACCGCCGACACCGCGGGCGCGGCAGTGCGGTCGAACTTCCGGATCGACCAGGACGCGTTGGCGCGCAGCGTCGGTGCCGTCGCCGAGCGGGTGCATTCGGCGGCGTCGGCGGTGGCCGACACCGTCCGCGCGTACCGCACGGCGGTGCGGGAGCGCCGGACGGTGGTACTGAGCCTGCCGCTGGACGTGCAGGAGGCGCCGGCGCCGGATTCGTGGACGGTTCCGCTGCTGCCGCCGGTGCAGCGCATCCGACCCGACGTGGACGCGCTCCACGCGCTGGTGTCGGTGCTGGACAAGGCGCAGCGGCCGGTGTTCGTCGCCGGGCGCGGCGCCCGCGATGCCGGCCCGCAGATCGCGGCGCTCGCGGATGAGGTCGGCGCGCTGGTCGCGACATCGGCGGTGGCCAACGGTTTGTTCGAGGGAGATCCGTTCTCGCTCGGCATCTCCGGCGGCTTCTCGAGCCCGCTCACCGCGGAACTGATCGCCGGCGCCGACGTGATCGTGGGCTGGGGCTGCGCGTTGAACATGTGGACCATGCGGCACGGGTCGCTCATCGGCCCGGAGGCCACCGTCGTGCAGGTGGACATCGAGGACTCGGCGCTGGGCGCGAACCGGCCGATCGACCTGGGTGTGCTGGGCGACTGCCGGGAGACCGCGGCCGTCGCGCTCGAGCGGGTGCGTGAGGGCGGTCGCGGCTACCGCAGCGACGAGGTTCACTCGCGCATTGCGGCGCAGGGCCGTTGGAACGACGTGCCGTTCGACGACCTGTCCACCGCGACGACGATCGACCCGCGCCTGCTCTCACGGGAGCTGGACGTGATCCTGCCGCGGGAGCGGACGGTGTCGGTGGACTCCGGCAACTTCATGGGTTACCCCAGCGCGTACCTGTCGGTGCCGGACGAGTTCGGCTTCTGCTTCACGCAGGCGTTCCAGTCGATCGGGCTGGGCCTGGCCACGGCGGTCGGCACCGCACTGGCACAACCGGATCGGCTGCCGGTCGCGGCGCTCGGTGACGGCGGATTCCTCATGGGGATCTCCGAGTTGGAGACCGTGGTGCGCCTGGGACTGCCGATGGTGCTGGTGGTCTACAACGACAGCGCGTACGGCGCGGAGGTGCACCACTTCGACTCTCCCGGCACCGACCATTCGGCGGTCACCTTCCCCGACACCGACATTGCGGCCATCGCCCGTGGGTACGGCGCCGAGGCGGTCACGGTGCGGTCGGTCGGCGACCTCGACGCGGTGCGCGCATGGGTCGCGAGTCCGCGAACCCGTCCGCTGCTGATCGACGCGAAGGTCGCCTCCGACGGCGGCGCGTGGTGGCTCGCCGAGGCGTTCAAGGGGCACTGACGGGGGTTTCGGTGCTGGCTGTCGGTGCTGGTCGGCGTTGCCGCACCAGCTGAACCGATCAGGACAAACCTTTCTACTGGACATTTGACCAGTTTTACCTTCAACCAGGCGCAGAAGGTGCTACAAATTACTCCGGCGCAGCGCGGGGGTTGTGCCGATCTGTTCCACCAGTTCATCTGCTCCACCAGCTCTGCCAGCGCCGGACAAGCGCCGACCAGGTGTATGCGTGAAACAAAGTTTTGACT
This sequence comes from Rhodococcus sp. AG1013, assembly GCF_003350365.1. Lineage (NCBI taxonomy): Bacteria > Bacillati > Actinomycetota > Actinomycetes > Mycobacteriales > Nocardiaceae > Rhodococcus > Rhodococcus sp. AG1013. The sequence goes on along the minus strand of NZ_QQAT01000016.1, from coordinate 33,239 downwards.
GGTCCAAGTGTCTGAGTGCCGACGCACCACCCCTTGTAACGACCCCTGCCCCGGGGCCAGAAGAAACGAGAACACCCGCATGAACAAGCAGACCAAGGGCGCAATCGCCGCCGGCGCAGCGGCGCTGCTCCTCGCCGGTGGGGCCGGCTCGTTCGCGCTGTGGAGCGACACCGAGACGCTCAACGGCGGCACGATCTCCTCCGGCAAGCTCTCCCTCGAGACCGTGGGAACTCCCGGTTGGACCAAGGGCGGAAGCCCGGTCACCATCTCCAGCTACAAGGCCGTTCCCGGCGATGTCCTCGTCTACAACGCAAAGGCCAAGATCGGCGCGGTTGGCGACAACCTGCACGCGACGCTCAAGGCAGATGCCAGCAGCATCACTGGCGACCCAGAGCTTCTTGCCGCCCTCGCTCCTCAGACCACCGCAACCCTTAACGGCGACGCCCTGGCCACCGGTGCCACGGGAGTGGCGATCAACCAGGACAACGACGGCCAGACGGTCGACGTCCAGGTCACCTTCACATTCAACGCGACCGGCACGACGGCGCAGACCCAGAGCGTGAACCTCGCAAACTTCAACCTCACCCTCACGCAGGATTCCTGACAGTTGTCCAAAAACCACCGTTGGTGGGCACTCGCAGCGGTGCCGGTCCTGGGTCTGATCTTCTTCTCCACCCAGCAGACCGGCGCCCTGTGGAGTGACTCCAAGAGCCTCGCCGGGGGAACCATCACCTCCGGAACCCTCGACATCGGTGTCGGTGCCGGCGGCACGACGCAGAGCAACTTCGCGTTCTCGGCCCTGGGCAAGACCAACCTGATACCCGGAGGCTTCGCGCAGGCTCCGCTGACGGTGCGCAACTCCGGCAACGTGCCAATGAAGTACCGACTGCAGAACGTCGTGCAATCCGATGCTGCTGTGCCCCTGACGCTCACGGTATCGACCGTCGGCTCAGAGGCGGCATGCCCCGCAGACGCCAACCCGACTGGGGCAACGCAGCTTTACAGCGGGGCGATGGTCGGTGCGCAGACTCCCACGTCGCCGCAATGGCGCACTCTCGGCTCAGGTGCGTCCGAGGTGCTGTGTCTTCGCGGCACAGTCGGCGCTGCAGCAATTCAAGGCGCCAGCACCACGGCAACATTCACCTTCGCTTCGGAGTCCTGATGAGTAACGCGGTCGGGAGGGACGAGCCCACCACCATTTGGTGGTGGGTGAAGTCCGTCGTCTCTTGGCTGCTGCTCATCGCGATGGTCGGCATCCTGGCGCTGACGATCGTGATTCCACGAATCGTCGGCGCCACCCCATATACGGTGCTGACCGGTTCGATGAAGCCCACGTATCCTCCGGGAACGCTCATCGTTGTGCGACCGCAGGACCCGCAGACACTCGCGGTCGGCGACCCCATCACCTTTCAGTGGGAGTCCGGCAAGCCGGATGTTGTGACCCACCGGATCACCCAGGTGCGGCGCACGTCTCAGGGCGAACTGACGTTTGTGACGCACGGCGACAACAACCCGTCACCCGACGAGAGACCGGTTGTACCCGAGCAGGTTCGGGGCAAGGTCTGGTACTCCGTGCCCTATGTGGGGTATGTCAACAACTACATCACCGGCAAGCAGCGCTCGGTCCTCCTCGTGGTGGTCGTCGGCGGTCTGCTGATCTACGCGGTGTCGATGTTCGTCAGCTCAGGCCTGGACAAGGCCCGCAAGCGCCGACCCGAGTCGGCCTCCGACGACGACTCCACCGTCACTGCCGTAATCCCCGTTGTCGACGCCGACGCGCCGGCCACGACGAAGTAAGAAGGACCGCGATGCCTCGCCCCGAGCACTCCTCATCGACTCCCACCTCCGGTACCCGCGTGCGCAAGGCGTTAGGTGGCGGCCGAGTGCGCGCCGCACTCTCCCTCGGAATCGTGCTCGGTCTGGGTGCGGTCGGCACTATGGCCGCGTGGAGTGACACCGCAACCGCGACGTCGGGTGTTTTCAGCGTTGCCTCGATCGACCTGCAGCTCAACAACAATCAGGGCAATCCCGCGTACGCGTTCACAACGCTGAACAAGACCAACATGATGCCGGGCGACAGTGTCCAGGCCGCCCTGCCGATCCAGAACAAGGGCACTGCCCCGTTCAGCTATACGATGTCGGCCTCTGCAACCGGCGACGCCACCCTGGCCGGATTCCTCAAGGTCACTGTCCTCGACGCCGCGTGCGCAAACCAGATCATCGCCCCCACGGCCCTGTCCACCAGCGCAGCCAAGCCGATCATCACCGTCGGCCGCAACCTCGCCCCGTCGACCGGTTCGGAGACACTGTGTTTCCGCGTCGCACTCGACCCCACCGTGACAGTCGCCTCGCAGAACAAGACGGTCAACGTCTCATTCGCCTTTGCGGCGACCACGGCGTGAGGTAGCAATGTCTGACAATGAGAAGGCCTCGCGCCGAACAGGATCGATCGGCCGGGTCTGCCGAGAATCTGCCCTCACCATCGGTGCCGTCGCCGGCTTGATCTGCATAGTGGCGACCGTCGCCGCACTGGTGTTCGGCATCAAGCCGCTGATCTTCCGGTCCGGTTCGATGTCGCCCGAGATCACAACCGGTTCACTCGCGTTGTCTCGCAACGTCCCAGCCACCGATCTGAAGGTTGGTGACGTTGTCAGCGTCGAGAATACGCAGGGCACCCGCATCACGCACCGCGTGTACGCGCTCGATCCACAGGCCGGTGGCACCGTGCTCGTCACACTCAAGGGCGATGCCAACCAGGATCCCGACATCGAGCCCTACGCAATCACCGAAGCCGATCGCGTCTTCACGAGCGTCGGCGGACTCGGCTACGTGGTGGCGTGGCTGTCGAGCCCCGCTGCACTCCTCCTCGGCGGCGCTTTCGTCGGCGCTCTACTGATGATCGTGGTACGCCCAGCCAAGAAGAATGACGACGACAGCGACGACGACCAGGCGACCGGCCCGGGTTCGTCTATCGAGGACGCTGCCACCACCGAATTCGTGCCAGTCATCGAGTCGAAGGTCGAACCCATGTCTCCCACAAAGCGATTCTCGGTCCCCTCCGCTCGATCGATACTTGCGATCAGCGCCGCCGCCCTGTCTGTCCTCGGCATCACCCAGGCCACGATGACCGCTGCGGCGCTCACCGACAATGCCACGGCGGCAGCGTCATTCTCGACGCCCGCCGATATGTTGGCGGCACCGAAGTGGTTGGGGTGCAGCGGTAGCGGTGGCTCCGTCACGATGAAGTGGGCGCATCTCGGACCCGGGTACACCTATGATGTCAAGCTGGTGAGCGGATGGGGCGGATCCTGGAATCCCACGATCCCGCAGAACAAGGGAGACGTAGTCTCCCTCAGCGTGAGCGCATACGACAACGTCTACGAGACGGCCTCGTCCTCCCGAATCGAGGTGCGCGCGAAGCGAGACGGGCAGATTGGCTCCGGCTGGGTAGGCGAGAACATGTGGGCGTTCACCCTCTGGAACATCAAGTGCGACGGCGCTACCTCCGACGGCAACCAGGTGCAGGGACTAACCGCCGGCACCGAAGCGCTGAACGCCCGGATGGCGGGACCCGTCGAGACCACCACGACGCCGTCCTCGACAACCGCCGCACCGTCGAGCACGACGTCGCCTCAGACCACCACTAGCACCACAACGACCGCTCCGACGACGTCCGACACGACGGCAAGCACCACCACCACGACAACCACGCCTCCGACAACGGCGTCGGAGACATCGGAAACCACGACGACCACTACGACTACAACCACGCCTCCGGCTACGACGACCACTGCCGCCGACACCCCCCTGGGCACGTCGGAAAAGTCGCAGTCCCGCGACTACTCGGCGCTGTTGGTGAACTCGGCCGAAACCTCGCAGACCGCGATCGTGATCGAGGACGCGAACGGTGAAGAACTGGAGCGGATTCCAGCGTCGGCATCGGCCCACTACGAGTGGGATTCATCCACAGACGCCCTGTGGATTGTGGATAACGGGAAGCTCTACAAGGCAACGGGTTCCACATGGAACAAGACCGCCGTCGACCCGTCGTCCACCGACGTGCCGGCCGACATCGCGGCCCTGATCGAATGATGCTCCTGCTGCCCGGCCTCACCGCCGGGAAGTCCAATCGGGTCGGGGCCGGCGAATCTTGCACGAGGGGAATGAAAGTAGTCCGATGAAGACACAGACCAAGGGCTTCAGGGTCGCCGTCGCGGCCGCCGCACTCGGCTCCACACTGATGCTGTCCGCGTGCGACTTCGGCAGCCTCGGCAGCGGTAGCGCCGGTGGCGCAACGACCACGACGCCGTCGGCGCCCACCACCACCGCACCCCCCACGACGATCGGTGGTGGGGGCAACGGTTCGGGCTCCCTCGCTCTCACCCAGGTGACGACGCCGGGCTGGAGCGACCGGAACGGTCCCATCGACATCGCGACGTTCCGGGTGGTACCCGGCGACGTTCTGACGTACCGAGGCAGCTACAGGCTCACCGTCAACGGCACCGGCCTGCAGGCGCGGCTGACGGCCGACGACATCACATTCACCGGCGGCGGCCAGCTCAAGGGCAAGCTGCAGCCTCAGGTCACCGCGACCATCGGGGGTACCGTCGTCCCGTCCGGCCCTGCCGGCATCGTGGTCGACACCTCACAGAACAACGCGGTTGTCGACGTGGCAGCCAAGTTCACCTTCGACCCACAGACGTCGGGCATTGTCGGGCAGTCGGATTCGGCAACCTTCGGCGACTTCAGGATTCGTCTCGAGCAGGTCCTCTCCTAACCCCCCCCCACAATCTCAGGGCCACCGTCGGTCCCCCCTCCCATCGGGCGGCCCTGATCCCCCACTTCCCGCAACTCCCCGATCCTGCACCGGAGGTCGGGTGGACGACGTGCGCGGGGAAACGGGCGCGTGCGTTCCGGATCGACGCACGCCGCACAGCGCCGGTTGTTCTCCCGCAGACGGAGAACAGCCGGCGCTTCTCGGTCAGCGGTGCCGGCAACTCGCATCGGAACGCGAACGGGCGGTTGTCCGACCATCGGCCGAGTGCCGAGTCAGACAACCGCCCGTTCGTTCGTCAGGGCTACCGGCACCCGGTCAGGAACCGAAGCTGCCGCTGCCGAGGGAGCCGAGGGAGCCGAGGGGACCGGTGGAGGCGGGGCCGGGCCCGGGCACGAAGCCGACCGCCCACATCGGGTTCACGTGGCCGTTCTGCGCCTGGTTACCTACGTTGGAGGGCATTCCGACGACCAGAGAGATCGCGGCGGTCTCGTTCGGACCGAGGTGGACCGAGCCGATCCGCGTTCCGGGAGCCACCACGCGGGGCTCGGTCAGTGTCACCGCGTCGCCGGCCTTGCCGTCGATGTCGACGCGCGCGGTCGCGGTCATGCCCTGGGACAGGGTGTACGGGCCCACCGAGAAGCCGACGAAGCCCTCCACGCCGGCGATGTTGCGGACCTGGAAGGTGGTCGCGAGCTCCCGCCCGGGGACCAGCTCACCGAGATTCCAGTCGATCTCCCCGATGCCGCCCCAGGTGACACCGTTGTCGGACGAGTACTCGACGGTGGGGGCCGGCTCGTCGGCGCGAGCCAGCGAGGGCACCGCGATCACGGCGACGGCCGCGAGGAAAAGCGCGAGCAGCACCCCACCCAGAATCTTGCCCTGCCACGCCAGCGATCCGGGCACACGAGTGGAAGCAGTCATGGCGCGGAGCCTAGGGCAGCGAATGTAATCAAACGTCCAATTCGGAGATATTTCTCCGGCCGCCACTTCGGGAAGCGCGTGCACCTCACGCCCGCGGGTGGCCTACCGTTGTGTTGTGACGAACGATTCGAACCGCAGCGGCACCGACACCCCCGGCCGGGCCGGCAAAGGACTGTTCTACGCAGCAGTCGCCAGCTTCCTGATCGGGATCGCGGCGATCGTCGCCATCTTCTTCGTCCATTCACTCTCCGAGGGCGACCCCGGCCTGGTTCTGTACTTCCTCACGCTCGCGTGCCCGCTCGGCTTCGTGCTCGCGATCGCCTACGCCCTCCGCTCCGGACGCCGGAGTCGCTGAGCCGGAGGCTCCCCAACCATTGGAAGGAATCACCATGAGGATCCTGCTGAACATCATCTGGCTGATCTTCGGTGGCCTGTGGCTGGCGCTCGGCTACTTCCTGGCCGGCGTGATCATGTGCATCCTCATCATCACGATCCCGTTCGGCATCGCGTCCTTCCGGATCGGGGTGTACGCGCTGTGGCCGTTCGGCAAGACGGTGGTCGACAAACCCACCGCAGGCGTCGGGTCGCTCATCGGCAATGTCATCTGGCTCATCCTCGCGGGCGTCTGGATCGCGATCGGCCACATCGTCACCGCCGTCGCCATGGCGATCACGATCATCGGTATCCCGCTCGCGATCGCCAATCTCAAGATGATCCCTGTCTGTCTGATGCCGCTCGGTAAGGAGATCGTGGACGTCGACCGCCGCGATCAGGCCCAGTGGTCGACGGCCTGACCGTTCCGAAAAGTGGGACAGACCGCCCGTTCAGAGTGTGATCTCACTCACATTACGCCCCGATAACGGAGCGGTGTCGAACCGTGATCAACCCTGCCCCAACGCGACTAGCTGGGGCTAAGCCGTCTCAGTCGAATCCCGCAGTCGAGCAACACAAGACGCGCCGCGTTATCAACCGGTGACGTTTGGCGCTCGATCGTCGTACCGTCGTGTCCGGCCGGAACTTCGGCCACATCCGGGCCCGCCGCGCCAAACCCCGTCCAGTGGGTCCGGAACACCCACGAACCATCCATGGACGGGGACGGGGGACCCAAAGGTCCTCCGGGGTAGAAGGTCCCGAAAGGGACAACCCCGCAGGGCATCGGGAGAGCAATCTCCCTGGGGGTGAAGCCAGACCCGCTCCATCCATGAGCGGCGAGGCCGGGCGACCTCTCAGTCCGAACCCGACAGCTGACCTCGCAGGCGCGTGCGGAGAGGAACCAACCGACATGAGCGGACGCCATCGCAAGCCGTCTACCACCGGCCGCACCGTAGCCAAGGTCGCCGTCACCGGCGCCATCATGGGCGTGGGCGGTGTCGCCTTCGCCGGCACGGCCAGCGCGGCCCCCGACTCCGACTGGGACAAGCTCGCGCAGTGCGAGGCCGGCGGCAACTGGGGCATCAACACCGGCAACGGCTACCACGGTGGCCTGCAGTTCTCGCCGAGCACCTGGACCAGCCATGGTGGCGGACAGTTCGCTGCCACCGCGAACCAGGCCACCCGTGAGCAGCAGATCGTCGTCGCTGAGCGCGTGCTCGCCAACCAGGGTTGGGGCGCCTGGCCGTCCTGCTCGTCCAAGCTCGGCCTGAGCAGCGCGCCGTCGCAGCGCAGCGCCCCAGCCACCGAGGCCCCGCGGGTCGTCACTCCCGCCCCGGTCGCCCAGGCACCGGTGCACCCCGCGCAGGGCGTCTTCGACCAGATCGACTCGCTCATCGACGCCGCCGCCGATCAGGGCATCGTCATCGGCCAGCCGATCCTCGACGCCTACGACGTCGCGAAGACGATCGACCTCAGCAAGCTGAACCTGCAGGACGTCGCCGGCGTGGCGAACCTCTCGCAGAGCTGAGCCGCTCCCCCCGAAACACGAAGTGGGCCCCTCGCCGATGGCGAGGGGCCCACTTTTCTGTGTTTGCGCGTCAGCGGTTGATCACGGTGTGCGGGTGCACGTAGGGCAGCGAGTCCACCGGAAGCGGGAACTCCGTGTCCTCGCCGAACGGCGAGAGATTGCCTGCACGGCTGGAAGACAACTCGGTCACCGCGTGATCTCCATCCGCAGTTTCCGGCCACCCTGGATCGACATAGCGCTTCTTCGAATTGTTAGCCACGCGCCCATTTTGACAGGAGCGTTCGCCGCCGTACAGCCCAGGTCACTAATCTCATAGTCGATGACCTCCACGCATGGCACCGAGGGCGCCCCGGAAACCGCAAACCCCGTGGCAGCACCCACACTGACCGGCTGGTTGAGCGCCCGCAAGGACGCCGAACTGACCGACCTGTTGCGGCTGCGCCCGGATCTCGCCGTGCCTCCACCCGCCACGGCCGCGGTGCTGGCCGGGCGCGCCGAGCAGCGCGCGTCGGTGATGCGGGCCGCCGACACCCTGGGGTCCCTCGAATTCACCGTCCTCGAGGTCCTGGCGCTGGAACAGGCCGATCAGATGCCGGTGGCGCGCCGGCACGTCGACGACGCCCTCGGCGGCCGGGTGCCGGCCAAGACCGTCGACAAGGCGCTGGACCGGCTGCGCGCCCTGGCGCTGGCGTGGGGCGACGACGATCGGCTGCGGATCGTGCGCGCCGCGGCCGACGCCATCCCGTGGCGCATCGGCCGTATCACCGCCGAGTCCGAGGCGATGACCGAGGACGAGATCCGGGCCGCGCTCGACGGGATCGAACCGGGTGAGCGCGACCTGCTGACCACGCTGGCCCGGTCGTCGCCCATCGGCCGCACCCGCGACGCCGCGCCCGGCACCTCCCCGGACCGCCCCGTCCAACGTCTGCTCGCCCGCGGGCTGCTGCACTGGATCGACGCCGAGACGGTGGAGCTGCCCGTCCAGGTGGGTCAGGTGCTGCGCGGCGAGGCCGTCTTCGATCCCGCGTCACCTACCCCGCCCCCGCTCACCGGACGCAAGCAGAAGCTCTCCGACGTCAACGCGGCCGCCGCGGGCGAGGCCCTGGAACTGGTGCGGCACTGTGAGGACCTGGTGGCCGCGCTCGGTGACGGGCCGGCGCCCGCGCTCAAGGCCGGCGGCCTGGGTGTGCGGGAGGTGCGGCGGCTGTCCAAGTCGACCGGCATCGACGAGGCCCGCATCGGCCTGCTGCTCGAACTGCTGGCCGGTGCCGGACTGATCGCGAGCGGCAGCCCCGACCCCGCACCGCTCACCGACATCGACGACTACTGGGCCCCCACCGTCGCCGTGGACGGCTGGCTCAACTCGGGCACCGCCCGGCGCTGGGCCACCCTCGCCGGGGCATGGCTGACGCTGCCGCGCCGCCCGTGGATCATCGGTAGCCGCGACGCCACCGACAAGCCCATCTCGGCGCTGTCCGAGGAGGTGCGCGCGCCGGGCGCCGCCCTGGAACGCCGGCTGCTGCTGGAACTGCTCGCCGAGGCGGGCGGCGGGAAGTCGGTGTCCGCGTCCGAGGCCAGCCGGCTGCTCGCGTGGCGTCGTCCGCGCTGGGCGGGTCGGCTGGGGCCGCACGTCGTGGAGCGGACCCTCGGGGAGGCGCGCACGCTCGGGCTGGTGGCGCACGGCGTCCTCAGTTCGCCGGGCAAGGCGCTGCTGCACGGCGGCGACCCCGAGTCCGAGATGGACGCCGCGCTGCCCGCGCCCATCGACTACGTCCTGGTGCAGGCCGACCTCACCGTCGTCGCGCCCGGGCCGCTCATCCCGGAGCTGCTCGATCAGATCACGCTCGTCGCCGACATCGAGTCCGCGGGCGCGGCGTCGATGTACCGGGTCAGCGAGAACAGCATCCGGCGCGCGCTCGACGCCGGGCTCTCAGCGTCCGAGCTGCAGACGCTGTTCTCGACCCGCTCCAAGACGCCGGTGCCGCAGTCGCTGAGCTACCTCATCGACGACGTCGCCCGCCGCCACGGCCGGCTGCGGGCCGGGGTCGCGTCGTCGTTCATCCGCTGCGAGGACCCGGCGCTGCTCGCGGAGGTCCTGGCCTCCCCCGTGGCCGAGCAGCTGGCGCTGCGGGCCCTGGCTCCCACCGTCGTCATCTCGCAGGCCCCGCTCAAGGAGGTCCTCACCGAGCTGCGTGCGGTCGGGTTCGCCCCGGCCGGCGAGGACTCGTCCGGCGCGATCGTCGACCTGCGCCCTCGCGGGGCCCGCGTGCCGGCGGCCCGGGTGCCGCGGCTGCGCACCCCGGCCGTCCCCACCGACGAGCAGCTCGCGACGCTGGTCCGCTCGCTCCGCGCCGGTGACCGCGCCGCCGCGTCCACCGGTGCCGGACTGCGCAGCGACGGCACGCGCGCGTCCAGCGCAGCGACGATGACGCTGCTGCAGACCGCCGCGCAGGTCCGGCGCAGCGTGTCGATCGGTTACGTCGACGCGCAGGGCATCGCGTCGCAGCGCATCGTGGAACCGGTCAGCGTCGGCGGCGGTCAGCTCGACGCGCTCGACCCGGCGACCGGTGAGATGCGTCGCTTCACACTGCACCGCATCACCTCCGTCGCGCTCGTCGACTGACTTTCTCCCGCCCCGGAAAACGCCCCGAACTGCACGACTGGCATTTTCCTGGAAATGACGTATGGTCTCGATCGAGTGATTGCCACTTCGAATTAGGAGCGACAATGGCCGACAAGAAACCTGGCAAAAATCTGAAGAAACCAAGTCAGTCGATCAAGGAAAAGCGGGCGGAAAAGCGCGAGCGCGCTGTTGATGCCGGCGAGTTGATCAAAAAGCGTAAGCGCCACTGACGGACCTCGCCATGACCCGCGAGGCACCGGCGCGTGACGCACCGGGTGTGCTGGACCACCTGCACCGGAAACTGGACCATCTGCTCGGCGACAGCACCCTGCCGCAACCCCGCGCCGACGGCTTCCGGTCCGGCATCGCGTCGGCGAAACTTTTCGTTCTCGACGAGCGCGCCCAGCATTCCGGATTTCCTTTCCCGCCGACGCACGAAAAAAAGTGAAGGACCCCTATCGTGAAGCGGACCCTGCTCGCCCTGGACAAAATTCAGGCGCGACTGGAAAACGAGCTCGACACCACCGCCGTGCACAGCGAACGGGACGTCGGATATCGCGCCGGAATTTCCGAGGCACTCGTCCAGGTGATGGAGACCAAGAAATCCCTCACCGCCGGACGCTGATCCGATCGTGAAGGATTTCCGGCGGCCGCCGACGGAAATCCTTCACGGTCCGCGGCCGCCGAGGCACCGCCGTATGGCGGGACAGCGCCGCCGTCTGGACAATGGTCTGGTTACCGTTGCTAGGAGGCGCACGTGACCGACGGCCCGCTGATCGTCCAGTCCGACAAGACACTGCTGCTCGAGGTCGATCACGAGCGCGCGAACGACGCCCGGCAGGCGATCGCCCCGTTTGCCGAACTCGAGCGCGCCCCCGAGCACGTCCACACCTACCGGATCACCCCGCTCGCGCTGTGGAATGCCCGCGCCGCCGGGCACGACGCCGAGCAGGTGGTGGACGCCCTCGTCAGCTATTCCCGCTTCGCGGTGCCGCAGCCGCTGCTGGTCGACATCGTCGACACCATGGCCCGGTACGGCCGCCTGCAACTGGTGAAGAGTCCCGTGCACGGGCTGACGCTGATCAGCCTGGACCGGGCGGTGCTCACCGAGGTGATGAGGCACAAGAAGATCGCCCCGATGCTCGGCGCCATGGTCGACGACGACACCGTGATCGTGCATCCCAGCGAGCGCGGGCACCTCAAGCAGATGCTGCTCAAGATCGGCTGGCCCGCCGAGGACCTCGCCGGGTACGTCGACGGCGAGGCCCACCCCATCGACCTCGCGTTCGAGGAGGGGCACTGGCACCTGCGCGACTACCAGGAGATGGCGGCCGACTCGTTCTGGGCCGGCGGCTCCGGCGTCGTCGTGCTCCCCTGCGGCGCCGGCAAGACCATGGTGGGCGCGGCGGCGATGGCCAAGGCCAAGGCGACGACGCTGATCCTGGTCACCAACACTGTCGCGGGCCGGCAGTGGAAGCGCGAGCTGATCGCGCGCACGTCGCTCACCGAGGAGGAGATCGGCGAGTACTCGGGCGAGAAAAAGGAGATCCGCCCGGTCACCATCGCGACCTACCAGGTGATCACCCGCAAGTCGAAGGGCGAGTACAAGCACCTCGAGCTGTTCGACTCCCGCGACTGGGGCCTGGTGATCTACGACGAGGTGCACCTGCTGCCCGCCCCGGTGTTCCGGATGACCGCCGACCTACAGTCGCGTCGACGCCTCGGCCTCACCGCGACACTGGTCCGCGAGGACGGCCGCGAGGGCGACGTGTTCTCCCTCATCGGCCCCAAGCGGTACGACGCGCCGTGGAAGGACATCGAGGCGCAGGGGTGGATCGCGCCCGCCGACTGCATCGAGGTGCGGGTCACGCTCACCGACGCCGAACGCATGGCGTACGCGACGGCCGAGCCGGAGGAGCGCTACAAGCTGTGCTCGACGGCCCGGACCAAGCACGCCGTCGTGAAGTCGATCCTGGACCGGCACCCGGGTGCGCCGACCCTGGTGATCGGCGCCTACCTGGACCAGCTCGAGGAGCTGGGCGAGGAACTCGACGCCCCGGTCATCCAGGGTTCCACGCGAAACAAGGAACGCGAGCTCCTCTTCGACAAGTTCCGTGCTGGCGAGATCCAGACCCTCGTGGTCAGCAAGGTCGCGAACTTCTCCATCGACCTGCCGGAGGCGTCGGTGGCGGTGCAGGTGTCGGGCACGTTCGGCTCCCGGCAGGAGGAGGCGCAGCGGCTGGGCCGACTCCTGCGGCCGAAGCACGACGGCGGTCAGGCACACTTCTACTCGGTGGTCGCTCGGGACACACTCGACGCCGAGTACGCCGCCCACCGCCAACGCTTCCTCGCCGAACAGGGCTACGCGTACCGCATCACGGACGCCGACGACCTGCTCGGCCCGACCATCGGATAGGACTTCACCCCCGTGCGACGCTTCGAGTTCCCCGTCGACAAGCTTCACGCCAAGTCCGTCAACGAGACCCTCGCAGATCTCCGGCGGCTGCAGTGGTCGGCCGCGGTGATGGCGGTCGCCCTCGGCGCCGGCGCCGCCGGACTGTTCGTCCTGGGCCAGCCGTGGTCGTACATCCTCGGCGCCGTCCTCGCGGTGTGCGCGGTGACGTCGCTGTGGATGGTGGTGTGGACGCCGCGCAAGGTCGGCAGCATCGACGAGCTGTACGCCAAGGGCAACCTGGTGCCGGCCGTGGTGTCGGAGATCCACCCCCGCGGGTACACGCTGCTCTCGTTGCTCGACATCGCCAAGCCCGACGCCACCGAACCGCACTACGCGCTCGCGACCCGCACCGTCCGCGCCCTGCCCGGCCGGGGCTGGACCGTGGGCAAGAAGATCCCGTCGGTGTCGGTGCTGGGCGACCGCAGCTCGCGGGGCAACGGCGACACGTGGCAGATGGTGAGTTTCATGCCGATCGCCTGGGGCACCCGCGACAGCAAGGTGCTCACGCAGGCCACCGCCCGCATCGACGATGTGGAGTGGAATCTGCTGCGCAAGAACATCTCGATGTCGGAGAAGGTGCGCGGGTCGAGCAACCAGTTCGTCCTGGTCGATCCGGCAGAGCTGCCGAACGAACTGCGCGGATAGCCCGGTCCGACCCGCCCCCGAGAGGCACGGGGCGGACCGGGCGTCAGTAACCGGGTCCGGGACCGGCGATCACGGCTGCGGGCAGTTGCTCGGTGCGGCCTTCCCGGCGAACCGGTCTGCGGCCCATGCGGGGAACTGCTTCGCCGCCTCGGGAACGACGGACTCGTGGTCGAGTCCGGGGAACTCGCGGTAGTCGGACTCGGTTCCGGTGCGGCACAGTCCCTCCTGCTCGCGTGACGTCAGTGCAACGGGGGTGGTCGTGTCGTCCGATCCCTGATAGATGACGAACGGCATGGACCCTGCGGGCCGGAAGTCGTCGACGGCGGTGAAGGCCTTCCACCAACTACCGTCCGGCGACATCGCGCCCGGCTGGTACGCGTCACGCAAAGATGCAGCGCTGCTCCAGATGTCGAAGCAGCCGTCGCTGAGCACCGGAAGCTGCTCCATCGCCGGGGCCGTGAGGAAATCGCCGTAACGCAGATCCGGGTAGGCCGCCTTGATGCCCGGCAGGGTGGAGATGACGTAGCCCGCCAACTCCGGACTCTGCATCGAGTTGAGGGTCAGTTCACGGATGCGGACCGCCGGCGCGATCAATCCAGCTCCCACACCGTCGAATTCGGGGGCGTACGAATCCAGGATCGATTCGACGTGCATCGTCGTCTGTCCGCCCTGCGACCAGCCGTATTCGACGAACCGGTTCGAGGCGTCGATCTCGGGGAGGTTGTGCACAGCGCGCAGGACGTCGAGAGAAGCCCGGGCGTTGACCTCACCGGCCATGTAGTAGGACGGCCCCGGAAGAGCTTGTCCCGGATAGTCACTCATGGCGACCACATATCCCTGGTCGAGAAGTTCGCCGATCGCCGGAACGCGGGACTGATCCCCCTCCCCCAGGCTCCGTCTGGACGGGGCACAGTTGTCGGCCAGCCCGGTGGTCTCGTGGTTCCACAGCACCATGTCGCGGGGACCGTCGCCCTTGGACAGCGGAACGTAGATCTCCCCGGATACGTACTTCCGGACTCCGGGCTGGATTTCGGAGACGTAGACGATGTTCCAGCCCTGGCTTCCCTCCGGAGCGTCGGACCGGGGCTGGACCGAGTGAACATCGCCCGGCTTCGCGTCGGCGGGCGGCTGCTCCCCGACGTCCCAGAAGGTCGTCCCGGCCGGTCCCGCGGGCGCGGACAGCGAGATCGACTCGGGCTCGGATGCGTTCGCGCCGCCACAGGCGGTGAGCGTGAAGGCCGCGACCGAGAAGGCGACGGCCGCCTTGGCGACGACCGATGGTGCATGCTGCGCCGTACCTGACATTGGTTGCTCCATTCTGTGTGCTATCGAGCTCGTCCGTGGAAGAGGTGGCGGGCGATGACGATCCGCTGGATCTGATTGGTTCCCTCGTAGATCTGGGTGATCTTCGCGTCGCGCATCATTCGCTCCACCGGAAAGTCCTTGACATACCCTGCGCCACCGAGGATTTGAACAGCGTCGGTGGTCACCGCCATGGCGGTGTCGGAGGCGAAGCACTTGGCCATCGCGCCCGCCGACCCGATCTCCCGGTGTCCACGGTCGCAGGCGATCGCGGCGGCCCACGTGAGCAGCCGGGACGCCCGCACCTTCGTCTCCATGTCGGCCGCCATGAACTGGATGCCCTGGAACTCGGAGATCGGGGAACCGAACTGTTCACGTTCGGCCGCATAGGACACCGCGGCGTCCAGGGCGCCCTGTGCGATACCGACTGCCTGCGCCGCCACGGCCGTCCGGGTCCGGTCCAGCGTCCCGAGGGCGATGCGCATGCCACGGCCGGGCTCGCCGACCATGCGGTCGCCGGGAACGAACACGTCCTCGAATGTGACCTCCCGGGTCGGAGATCCCTTCAGGCCCATCTTCCGCTCCGGCGCCCCGAACACGATCCCCTCATCCGCGGCCTCCACCACGAACGCAGAGATCCCCTTGGCGCCGGCGGCCGGGTCGGTCGAGGCGAACACGACGTAGACGTCGGCACGACCCGCGTTGGTGATCCACCGCTTCGTTCCCTTCAGCAGCCAGCCGCCGTCCGTCTGCCTGGCCCGGACCTTCATGCTCGCGATGTCGCTGCCGGCCTCGGGCTCGCTGAGCGCGAAGGCCCCGAGATGCTCACCGGACGCGATCCTCGGCAGGTACCGGGCCTTGAGCTCCTCCGAGCCCGCGAGCAGGAGCGGGATGGCGAAGAGTTCGTTGCCGCCGGCGACCTGCTGCGTAGTTGCGCACGCGCGGGCGATCTCCTCGGCGACGATCGCGGAGGCGAGGTGGTCTCCGCCCTGCCCGCCGTACGCCTCGGGGATGCCGATCGCGTGCAACCCGCTCGCGGTCACCGCCGCCAGTGACCGCTCCGGGAACTCTCCCGACTCGTCTACCGCGGCGGCGTGCGGCGCCACCTGACGATTCGCTACCTCGGCGGCCATCTCCCGGAGGTCCCGGTGCTCGTCGTCGAGGAGCCATTCGGCCTCGGCGCTCGTCCTCACCGCTGCCTCACCGCCCCGTGGGTCGGTCGAGTCCGAGCACCCGGATAGCGTTCTCCTTCATCACCAGGGGCATGACGTCGTCCTTGATGCCCAGTTCCGCGAAGTCAGCCATCCACCGATCCGGCGTCAGCACCGGATAGTCGGATCCGAAGAGCGCCTTGTGCTTGAGCAGCGAGTTGATGTTGCGAACGAGCTGCGGCGGGAAGTACTTCGGCGACCAACCCGACAGGTCGACGTACACGTTCGCCTTGTGGGTGGCCATGGAGATCGAGGAGTCGACCCACGGGACCGAGGGGTGGGCGAGGATCATCGTCAGCGTCGGGAAGTCGGCTGCGACGTCGTCGAGCAGCATCGGGTCCGAGTACCGCAGTTTGATGCCGCGGCCACCCGGCAGACCGGCACCGATCCCGGTCTGCCCGGTATGGAAGAGCGTCACGAGCCCGTGCTCGGCGCACGCCTCGTAGATCGGGTAGTAGATCGGGTCGTTGGGCAGAAATCCCTGCAGGCTGGGGTGGAACTTCATGCCCCGAACGCCGTAGTCCCTCGCCAGGGTCGTGATCCGGGCGACGGCAGTGCCGACGTCGTGCGGGTCCACGGATCCGAAGGGGATCAGGACGTCGGGGTGCTCGGCGGCCTTCGCCGCGATCTCCTCACTGGAGACCGGCGGGTGCCCGCCGAGTGCGGTGCGCGCGTCGACGGTGAACACCACGGCGGCCATGTTGCGCTCGCGGTAGTACTCGGCGAGGTCGTCGACGGTGGGCGTGCGGTTGACCCCGGGCTTGAAGTACTTGGCCGAGGCGTCGAGCAGTTCCTGGTCGAGCGAGCAGTGGTGCGCACCGTCCGCTTCGACGTGGGTGTGCACGTCGATGGCGGTGATGGCGTCGAGATCGATTGCGGGAGAGTACATCGTTATTCCTCTGTGGATCGGGTGGGAACTGTCAGGGGAGGTTTCGGCCGGCGCGTTTGAGTCGCATGATGTCGACCAGCAATCGGTCGCGGTCCGCGACCAGGCCGGCCTGGTCTACCCCCGCCATCTCGTCGTCCATGCCGGCGACGAGTTTGTCGGCGAGTTCCGGGGTGAGCTGCGGCGTCCCGAGGTCGTCCATCCACTTCTGGGTTGGTGGGCCCAGATGTTCCAGCAGATGCCGCAGGCCGCCCTTCCCACCGGAAAGGTGCTGTGCGGTAAGTGGTCCGAGGATGGCCCAGCGCAGTCCCGGCCCGTTCGAGATGGCGGTGTCGATGTCGGCGACGGATACCACACCGCGGTCCACCAGCGAGTAGGCCTCGCGCCAGAGGGCGGCTTGCAACCGGTTGGTGACATGCCCGGGGATCTCGGCGCGGACGAGGATCGGCTTCTTGCCGACCAGGCGGTAGAAGTCGAGCGCCGCCTGCGCCGTCTCGGGCAGCGTGGCCCCGCCCGGTACCACCTCGACGAGCGGAATGATGTGCGCGGGGTTGAACGGGTGGCCCACCAGCACACGGCCGGGATCGACCGAACACGCGGCCTGCAGCGCGCTGGGCTCGAGACCCGACGTCGACGACGCGATGATCACGCCCGGGCGCGCCGCGGCGTCGATCTCCGCGAGCAGCGCACCCTTCGCGTCCAGTCTCTCGGGGCCGTTCTCCTGGACGAAATCGGCGTCGCGCGCAGCCTCGGCGGCGGTCGCGACGAACCGGAGATCACCACGCTCGGACACCGCGGATCCGGTGAGTTCGGTGACGAGATCGCTGGTTTCGTCGAGATAGGACCGGAGCCGCGCCTCGGCTCCGTCGGCCGGATCGGTGGCGACGACGTCGAGACCGGCGGCGAGGAAGCCTGCCACCCACGCCGCGCCGATGACGCCGGTCCCGATCACCGCGACGGTCCGGATCTGCGCCGCGGCCGGGGCGCTCATCCGATCGCTCCCGTGACGCTCCACGCGACGAACGCGTCGAGGGCTTCCGGTTGTGCCAGCGAACCGGGTGCCGCGACGCTGTCCGGCGAGGCCCCGAGAAGGATCCGTTTGACCGGGATCTCGAGCTTCTTCCCGGTCCGGTTGTACGGCACCACCGCGACGGGATGGATCTCGTCCGGGATGTGCCGCGGCGACAGCGCCGTTCGCAGAGTCGTCGAGACGGTCCTCCTCAGCGCGTCGTCGACCTCCACGCCGGGGTCGGTCACGACGAACAGGACCAGGCGGCCCATCCCGCCGTCGGCGTCCTCGAGGTGGACGACGAGGGAGTCGGCGATGCCGGGCAGCTCCTCGACCACGCGGTAGAACTCGGCGGTGCCGAGCCGGACACCACCACGGTTGAGAGTCGCATCGGACCGGCCGGTGACGACTGCACCGCCCTCCGGGTCGAAGCGGATCCAGTCGCCGTGCCGCCACGCCCCCGGATAGGTGTCGAAGTATGTGCTTCGGTATCGGGAGCCGTCGTCGTCGCCCCAGAACTTCACCGGCATCGACGGCACCGGCAGCGTGATGACGAGTTCGCCGAGCTCACCGACCACCTCGTTGCCGTCCCCGTCGTACGCGGCCGCCGCGAAACCGAGGCTCGGCCCGGACATCTCGCCCGCGTAGACCGGGGTCATCGGCGAGGCCTGGATGATGCCGGTGCACACGTCCGTGCCGCCGCTGCCGACGTTGAGGAGCACGCCGGGGCCGAAGCGGTCGGAGATCCACTCGTAGCCCTCCCGCGGCAGCGGGCTGCCGGCGGCGCCGAACTGCCGGACAGCCGAGAGATCGAATTCGATTGTGGGATCGAGACCTTCGCGTCGGCACGCCATGACCACGCCCGGGCTCATGCCCATCACCGTCGCCCCGGTCTCAGCGGCTACCCGCCACTGGTGACCCGAGTCCGGGTACATGGGGTTGCCGTCGATCATGACGATCGACGACCGCACCAGCAGTCCGCCGACCAGGGAGTTCCACATCATCCACGCCGTGGTGCTGAACCAGGAGAACGTGTCCCCAGGCCCGAGATCGAAGTGGAGGGCGTGGTTCTTGAGGGTCTCGAGCAGAATGCCGCCGTGGCCGTGCACGATGGCCTTGGGCTTGCCGGTGGTGCCGGACGAGAACAGCACCACGAGCGGGTGGTCGAACGGGACCGGCTCGACATCGGGCATCGCCCCCGGTGCACCGGCCTCACCGCGCCCCAGGTCGTTCCAGGCCACGACGTCGTCGGTGACGACGTGCTCGCCGTAGGCGACCGAGACCACCGTGGAGACCCCCGGGAGATTCTCGCGGATGTGGGCGACCTCGTCACGACGATCGACGGTCTTGGATCCGTACGTGTAGCCGCCGACGACGAACAGCACCTTGGGGCCGATCTGACCGAACCGGTCCACGACGCTGTGGGCGCCGAACTCGGGTGCGCATGCCGCCCAGATCGCGCCGAGGCTCACCGTGGCGAGGAACGCGACGAGCGCCTCGGGGGCGTTGGGCAGGTAGCCGGCGACCCGGTCGCCGCGGCCCACCCCGAGGTCGACGAGGCCGGCCCGCACGCGGCGGACCTCGTCGCGCAGTTGACCGAAGGTCATCGTGATGTCGGCGCGGGTCTGCGACGTGGCCACGACGGCGACCGCGTCCAGGTCCACTTCGGTTCCGAGAGAGTGCTCGGTGTAGTTGAGGAGTGCGCCGGTAAACCACCGCGCGCCGGGCATCACCCGGGCCTCGAGCACCTGGCGGTACGGGCGGTGGGTGACGACGCCGAAATGGTCCCAGATCGCCGCCCAGAATCCCTCGACGTCCTCGACCGACCACCGGTAGAGGTCGTCCCAGTTCTCCACCCGCACACCGCGCTCGGCTCCGAGCCAGTCCATGAAGGCCCCGACCCGCGTGGTGTCCCGGGCGTCTGCGGGCACGGACCGCAGGATCGCCGCCATCAGTTCGCCCCTCCGTCCGCGGTGCGGACCTTTGGCCCACGGCCGGTGAGGAACTCGTTCATCCGATGCTTGGCTTCCTGGCTGGACTGCGCGACGGCGGCCATGAGCGACTCCATCATCAGCCCCTCGTCCGGGCCGACCTCGGCGATCCGTGGAAGGGCGTGCATCACCGAGTAGTTGGTGACGGGAGAGTTCGAGGCGATCTTCCCGGCGAGCTCGCGGGCCAGGTTGTCGCCACCACCGTTGTCGACGAGATAGGTTGCGAGGCCGACACGTTCGCCCTCTTCTGCGGTGAGGACCCTACCCGTGAGCATCATGTCCTGCATCCGGGCGACGCCGATCAACCGCGGAACCCGCACCGAGGCACCGCCGCCCACGAACAGCCCGCGCTGTCCTTCCGGCAGCGCGAAGAACGCGCTTCGCTCCGCCACTCGGATGTGCGCGGCGCTGGCGAGTTCGAGTCCGCCACCGACGACCGCACCGCGCAGGACCGCGACCACGGGGATCGTGCCGCCCGCCATCTCGCCGAGCGACTTGTGCCACATACGGGAGTGATGGAGTCCGGCGACGGCGTCCCGGTCCGAGAGCTCCGAGAGGTCGAGGCCGGCGCAGAAGTGATCGCCGGACGAGGTCAGGACGATGGCACGCACGCCCTCGGGGGGCGTCCGGAAGAAGTCACCGAGGGAGAGAACGGTCTTGTCGTCGAGGGCATTTCGCTTGTGCGGTCGGTCCAGGGTGAGGATGCCGATGTCGCCGCGCTGGTCGAAGACGAGGGATTCGGAGATGGCGGTGGTCATATCAATTCAACGCCTTGCTGATCGTGCAGATCTGTTGTACGGAATCGGAGTGAGCGCCGAGTGCGGTGCCGGCGCGGAGGTCTTGCTTGCGCACCTTTCCGGAGCCGGTGCGAGGTAGGGCAGGAACGAACGACACCAGTTTCGGAACCTTGTACCGGGCCAGTCGCTCGGTCGCGAAGGCCAGGAGGGCGTCCCGGTCGAGACCCGAGCCCTCCCGCCGGACGACGTGGGCATGACCCACCTCGCCCCAACGGTCGTCCGGGGCGCCGACGACCGCGGCCTCGAGAACGTCGGGGTGCTGGAACAGCACGCTTTCGACCTCGGCCGGGTAGACGTTCTCACCGCCCGAGATGTACATGTCCTTCATGCGGTCGACGACGAAGACGAACCCGTCGTCGTCCATGTACGCGATGTCGCCGGAGTGGAACCAGCAGTCGTCGGTGAAGGCCGCCGCGGTCGCCTCGGGATTGTTCCAGTAACCGGGGGTGACGTTCGGCCCCCGGATGATCACCTCCCCTGCCGTGCCTCGGGGGCATTCCTCGCCGATGTCGTCGACGATCTTGACCTCGTCGAACATCACCTGCTGCCCCGCCGAACCTGCCTTGCGGACCGCGTCCCCGGGAGCGAGGAAGGTTGCGCCGGGCGCGGTCTCGGTGAGGCCGTAACCCTGGCAGAAGGTGACACCCTTCGCGCGGTAGGTGTCGATGAGGCGCACCGGAATCGGGGCCCCGCCCGACATGACGCTGCGGATGGAACTCAGGTCCGCGTCCTCCCAGCGCGGCGAGTGTGCGAGGTCCGCGAACATCGTTGTGACCCCGAACATCCATGTGATCCGGTGACGTTCGATGAGGTCGAGGGCGACGTCGACGTCCCACTTCGGGGTGATAACGCTCGTGCCGCCCTTGAGGAACACCGTCAGGACGAGCTGGTCGAGGGCGGCGACGTGGAACAACGGGGCGGACACGAGCGCCACCTCGTCGGACGTGACGTCGAGGTCGAGGAGCAGGTTGACGCTGTTCCACAACAGGTTCTCGTGAGTGAGGATCGCGCCCTTCGGACGACCCGTCGTGCCGGAGGTGTACAGAACGAAGGCGGGATCGTGCCCGCCGACCTCGGCGGCGCCGATCGGATCACCGGGCGTATCCACCGATTCGGTCGACCACACCACGTCCTCGACGACGACGCCGTCGACTCCTAGCGAATCCGCGGTCGCCCGCGACTCGGGGGCGACGAGGAGCACAGAGACCCCGGCATCGGTCAGCTGGTAGTCCAGCTCGGGAGCCGAGAGGCGGTGGTTGAGCGGAAGGAAGACGGCCCCGAGCCGGACCACCGCGAGCATCGTTTCGACGAATGCCGGGTGGTTGGGACCCAGATAGGCGACCCGGTCCCCCTGTCCCACCCCGCACCGCGCGAGCTGTGCGGCCCTGACGAGGACGCGGTTGTGGACCTCGCGGTAGCTGAGCTCGGTGTCCCGGTAGACCAGCGCCACCGAGTCACCGCTCATCCGAGCCCGCCGCTCGGACAGTGTGGCCAGGCCCGGACGGTAGCCGCCCCGCATCACGCCACCCCCGCCGCGGGTGCGCCGGCGGGACGCGAGTCGGGGGCGACGACCTCGTCGGCCCCGACCTTCGACAGCCGCCGATTCTTGGTCTCGCCGAGCTTCGCGATACAGACGATGCTCAGCCCGGAGGTCACGGCGATGACGACGGACAGCGCGACGGTGCTGGTGCCGCCGTTCGAGCGCATGATCTCGGCGAACAGGACCGGGGAGATGCCCGCACCGAGACCCGCGAGCTGGTACCCGAGCGAGGCGCCGGTGTAGCGGTACTCGGTGCTGAAGAGCTCGGTGTAGAGGCCGGCGAGCGGGCCGTAGACCATCGGGTGGACGATCGCCTGGCCGACCACCATCGCGAGCACGATGAGCGGGAAGCTCTTCGATCCGATCAGGGGGAACAACGCGAATCCCCACGCGATGATGCCGACGGAGCCGGCGACGACCATCGGCAGCCTGCCGATCTTGTCGGAGAGGGCCGACCACCCGATGATGCCGAAGATCGACAGGAACGACGAGATGGTGAGCGCGTTGAGGATCTCCTGGCGCGGGACCCCGGACTGCACGCCGAACGCGATCGAGTAGGTGGTCAACGCGCCCTGGAACACGAAGGCCCCGAGACCGACGCCGACCGAGAGCAGCAGCGTCTTGGGCTGATCCTTGAACACCCGCAGCAGCGGGACACCGGCGGTCGGCGTGCGCTCACGGGCGGCAACGAATTCGGGCGACTCGTCGACCTTGGCGCGGACGACCAGACCGATGACCAGCAGCAGGAGGCTGAACAGGAACGGTAGGCGCCAACCCCACTCGACGAAGGCGTCGTTGCCCACGATGGCGATCGTGGAGGTGATGACGATCGTGGAGGTGAGGGTGCCGGTCGGCGCGCCGGCGTTGGTGAAGCTGGCCCAGAATCCGCGGCGCGAGTCCGCGTGCTCGGCCGACATGAGGACTGCGCCGCCCCACTCGCCGCCGAGCGCGATGCCCTGGACCACACGCAGGAGCACCAGGAGGATCGGGGCGATGACACCGGCGGTGGCGTACGTCGGGAGCACACCGATCAGTGCACTCGCGATGCCCATGATCGACATCGTCATCACGAGCATCTTCTTGCGGCCGAGCCTGTCGCCGAAGTGCCCGAAGACGATGCCGCCGAGCGGTCGAGCCAGATAGCCGGCGGCGAAGGTGGCCAGGCTCGCCAGCGTGCCGACGAGCGGGGCCATGTTGGAGAAGAACACGTCCTTGAAGACCACCGCAGCGCAGGTGGCATAGACGAAGAAGTCGAAGTACTCGATGACACTTCCGAGGAAGCTCGACGCGGCGGCGCGCTTGAGCATCGTCGGGTCCTTTGCCGCCTCGGGATGACTCTGATCCATGGGGAAACCTCACTGGGGAGTGGTCTGGACGGACGGCGAATCCGGACTCAACCGTGATCCACCTCACTCACTGACGCGCCGAATACTATGCACTTTCATTACGTAGCGTCAATGACATGAGTTGTAATTGACTTGGCGGGACACCCTCCGGGCGCGACAACTACAC
Organism: Rhodococcus sp. AG1013; assembly: GCF_003350365.1. Taxonomy (NCBI): domain Bacteria; kingdom Bacillati; phylum Actinomycetota; class Actinomycetes; order Mycobacteriales; family Nocardiaceae; genus Rhodococcus; species Rhodococcus sp. AG1013. The sequence goes on along the minus strand of NZ_QQAT01000016.1, from coordinate 9,670 downwards.
TCCACGCATGCGGTATAACCCCACTGCAGAGCCCATCGACAGGGTCGACGCCACCCCCCAGTCGCTCCTGCTCGCGTTCCTGGGAATGCACCTGCTCTGGAAGCCGATCGCCATCAGTGGCGCGTCCATTGTCGAGGTGTTCGGCTGGCTCGACGTCGGCCAGTCGGCCACTCGGTCACTACTCGCCCGGATGACGGATCGACGGCTGCTGGAGCGACACAAGTTGGGCCGCAAGACCTACTACGCCCTGACCGAGCACGGGACATCCGTGCTCGAGGACGGATCGAAGAAGGTGTGGCGCGGCGTAGGGGACGCGGACTGGGACGGCCTGTGGACGACGGTCGCACTGTCGGTGCCCGAGGATTCGCGCCATCTGCGCCACCGGGCCCGCTCACGATTGAGTTGGGCCGGTTTCGGGAACACCGCCTCGGGACTCTGGGTGGCACCCCGCCGGCACGAGGTAGCCACGATCCTCGGCCCGGAGTTCGCCGATGTCGACCTCACGGTGCTGGTCGGCCGGGTCATCCCGCCCACGACCGACGAAGCGCTGGTGACCTCGGCATTCGACCTCGACGAGATCGCCGCCCGTTACACCGGATTCACGTCACGGTGGCAGAACCAGGACACCTCGGGACCGACCCGTGAACATGCCTTCGCCACGCGGGTGCGACTACAGGCGGAGTGGCTCTCCATCACGCGGACCGATCCCCTACTACCCATTCCGCTACTTCCGGACAATTGGCCGGCGGGTGACGCCGAGCGACTCTTCCGCATCCTCGACGCGACCTTGGATCGAGCCTCCATCGGCATAGAGGCGGACGGACTCGACTCGATCGCACTGTGAGCGCCATGCTCCCGGCATCGAACAACCAATTGGTTGCAACGGCCTCGGCCGAACTAGCGACCGAATTGCACTGATGGGATTCGCCCCAGTCCAATCCGGGTGGTGACGTCGTCAGATCATCAGCGCCGCAAGGCCGACGCCGCCGACGGTAACGAGAGCCATTGTCATTGCGAGGGTCACCGAACCCACCAGCAGAACCGTCGCGACAGCCGGCACCGCGGCAACCATCAGCATCAGAACGACCCACCACAGCACGGCCGGAATCGGGTTCGACCTCCGAAGATCGAAGTCCTGCAACAAGGCTGGACGAATTTCATCGGGTAGAGACCCGTTCGATCGGAGTTCCATACGAGGTGACCTCCTACTAGGGGGTCACCTCAGTCTCTCGCACATCGGCGGATTTCGCAGGTCGGTTCCGCATTTCCCACTGTGTCCCGTTCACGGATAGGGTCGTCAGCGCGGCGGAGCGATGCCCATGAGGGTCGCGAGCGCGGACGCAATCGGGTTGAGGTTCAACGCATCCGGGGCCTGCTTGGGCTTCGCGTCCCACGGCTGCGACACCGTCGGGTCGGCGAGGACCGCACGCTCGGCATTGCGCACACCGGTGACGCTGCCCTGCGGGACGAGGCACCGGACATCGGAGGAGAACGGGAAGTCGTCGCGGGTGTCGTCGAAGTCCGGGTCACGACGCTTCATCTCGGCGAGCGTCTCGTGGGTGCTCTCGTAGCCGAGGGTGCACGCCGGCGGGTTGTTGGTCTCGAGAACGAGGCCGAAGTGGATGGTGCCGTCACCCGGCGCCACGGCACGCGCCGCCACCGGCAGCGCCGGCAGCAACTGCAGCGCGGTCCGCAGGTAGGCCTCGCGCCCCGGCGCGAGCGAGACGATCTGCCGGGTGTTCGACAGCACCTCGGTGAGGTCGGCGCCGCTGTCGCGGACCAGCGCCCCCACCTGCTCACTGGTGGCGGCGCCGGTGCCGATCAGCCGGCGCACGTCCGGGTCGCTCGAGCGCAACTGCGCGGTGAGCGCGTCGAGGTCGGAGCTGAACGAACGGATCGACGACACCTGGTCCGCCTGGCTGTCGAGCACGGTGCGACCGTCGGAGACGAGGTCGAGGGTCTGCGGCAACGCGGCGGAGGCCTCGCGGGTGAAGTCGGCCAGCGAGTCGACGACGGTCCGCAGGTTGTCGCCCTGGCCGTCGAACGCCTTCCCGAGTTCGGTCGCGACGGCGTGCAGGCTGTCGGTCGGGACTGATCGCGCGAGCGAGTCGACCGATGCGATGAGGTCCTCGACCGGGATCGGGACTGCGGCGTCGTCGACGTCGATCACCGACCCGTCCCGCAGGTACGGCCCGGAGTCTCGGTCGGGCCGCAGATCCACGTACTGCTCACCGATCGCCGACCGGTTGGCGACCACCGCCGCCGCGGACGCGGGCACGTCCGGCCCGTCGTTGTCGAGGTGCAGTTCCACCCGGACCCCGTCGGCAGTGAGCGTGAGGTCGCCGACCCGGCCCACCGGCACACCCCGGTACGTCACCTCGGCGTTGGTGAAGATGCCACCCGACGACGGCAGGTCCACGTAGACGGAGTACTGCCCGAAACCCATCAGGTTGTCGAGCCGAACATAGCGTCCGCCCACGAAGATCACGCTCAGGATCGCGAGCACCACGAACGCGCTCAGCTGCCACCTGGCCAGCTTCGACACCGTGTTCAACGTCGACGGCCCTCCACCACTCGCCACTCAAAGCATGTCGGCGAGATCACCGGAACCGCCCTGCTGTTACCCGGACAACACGCTAGCGGTAGCCGTTACCGATGTTCACATTAATGTGATCGGGCTTACAAAGTGGACATTTGTCCAACACGGGGGCGGACGTAGGATCACGGCATGAGCGTCGCGCCACTCGCGGAGTCGTTCGAGTCGCACCGCAGCCACCTGCTGTCCGCGGCGTACCGCCTCACCGGCAGCGTGAGCGACGCCGAGGACGCCGTGCAGGACGCCTGGCTGCGACTGGCCGCTGCCGACACCGCGGCCATCCGCGACCTGCGCGCGTGGCTGACCACCGTCGTCGACCGAATCTGCCTGGACCGCCTCCACTCGGCGACGGCGCGCCGCGAACGGTACGTCGGACAGTGGCCGCCCGAGCCGATCGGCACCGACCTGACGCCGTCGAACACGCCGGATCCACTGGAATCGGTTGTCCGGCAAGAAGCAAACCGTATGGCGGCGATGGTCGTGCTGGACGCCCTCTCCCCCGCCCAGCGGGTGGCGTTCGTCCTGCACGACGGCTTCGCGGTGCCGTTCGACGAGATCGCGGGCGTGCTGTCGGTGAACGTTCCGTCCGCTCGGCAGCTCGCGTCCCGCGCCCGGCGCGCGGTCGCCGCCGCACCGCCGCCGGTCCCCGATGCCGCGCACGCGGAGGTCGTCACCCGACTGCTCTCCGCGATGGCGGCCGGCGACCTCGACGCGGTCGTCGCCGCGCTGCACCCGTATCGGTCGACGACCAACCGGGGTCCTCGGCCACGGCTCCCCCGGCGACGACGTCCACCCCGGTTCTCCGGGGCTGGTCACCGCGTTCACGGCCGGCGACGGCAAGGTGCGGTCCGCGTACGACATCGCGAACCGCGAGAAGTTGCGCGGGATCAGGCTTTCCGTTCCCGATCCGCCGTCCCCTGATCCGTCGCCCAGGGCACCCGGCACGCATCGCCGGAGTCGAACCCCTGGTCGTGGATGCCGAGCGCCGAGTACATCCGCGACCGCATGTTCTCGAGCCCGATCTGGTAGGTCAGCTCCACGACGCCGTCGCGTCCGAACCGCCGTTCGAGCTCGGCCACCTGCTCGTCGGTCGCGGTCGTGGGAGTCTCGGTCATGGCGTCGGCGTACGCGATCGCGATCCGCTCGTCCTCGGTGTACAGGGGCGAGTCCGCATAGTCTGCGATGTGCTGCAGGCGCTCCACGTCCAGTCCCTCGAACCTCTGGAGCATCGTGCCGAAGTCGATGCACCACGAGCAGCCGACGGTCCATGCCACCCGGTACACCGCGATGTCGCGGACATTGGGCGGCAGCACGGTCGAGGCCTTCCGGGCGCCCATCTCGTGAGCGGCCGACACCGCGAACAGCTTGCGATGGTTGGCGACCACCGCGAAGGGCTCGGGCACCTCGCCGTACCGGCGACCCACGTACTTGTACGCGGCCTTGATCAGGGGGCCGGCTTCCTGCGGGGACACAGGGGCAATACGAGGCATGATCTCCTCCGTCGTCTCGACCGTCGTCGGGCGCCGGTGCGCGCCCGTCCACCCCTAGGACGATGCAGCACCCGAGAACGTGACACACCGAGTTCGTTCGACGACGTCCACGCCGCTACGCTGGACAAATGCCCGCAGCGCCACGTTCCCGCACCGTCTCGCGACTGCAACCGTTCGCGTCCACCATCTTCGCCGAGATGACAGCGCTGGCCACCGAGCACGACGCGATCAACCTGGGCCAGGGCTACCCGGACACCGACGGCCCGACGGCGATGCTCGAGACGGCGCGCCGTGCCATCGCGGACGGCCTCAACCAGTACCCGCCGGGTCCGGGCATGCCGGTGCTGCGGCAGGCCATCGTCGCCGACCGCGCCGTCCGGTACGGCATCTCGCACGAGCCCAACTCCGAGGTCCTGGTCACCGTCGGCGCCACCGAGGCGATCAGTGCCGCGATCCTCGGGCTCGTCGAGCCCGGCGAGGAGGTGGTGCTGATCGAGCCGTACTACGACTCGTACGCCGCCGCCGTCGCGCTGGCCGGGGCGGTCCGCCGGGCCGTGCCGATGGTGCGGGACGGCGACAGCTTCGCCCTCGACCTCGACGCCCTGCGGGCCGCGATCACCCCGAACACCCGGATGCTGGTGGTCAATTCGCCGCACAACCCCACCGGGACGGTGCTCACCGAGGCCGAGCTGATCGCGGTCGCCGAACTGGCGTGCGAGCACGACCTGTTGGTCCTCAGCGACGAGGTGTACGAACACCTGGTCTTCGACGGCCGCACGCACACCCCGATGGCGTCGCTGCCGGGGATGTACGAGCGCACCGTCACCGTGTCGAGCGCCGCGAAGACGTTCAACGTCACCGGCTGGAAGACCGGCTGGGCGCTCGGGCCCGCGGAACTGATCGACGCCGTCCGCGCCGCCAAGCAGTTCATGTCGTTCGTGGCCGGCGGCCCGTTCCAGCCCGCCGTCGCGTACGCGCTCGAGCACGAGCAGGCATGGGTGCGGTCCATGCGCGACGAACTGCAGCGCAAACGCGATCTGCTCGCGACGGCGCTGCGGGACACCGGATTCGACGTCTATTCGGGCGGCGGCACGTACTTCCTGTGCGCCGACATCAGCGCGTTCGGTACCCGCGACGGCGTCGAGTTCTGCCGGACGCTGCCGCAGCGGGTGGGGGTCGCGGCGGTGCCGATCAGTGTGTTCACCGACCGCCCCGATCAGTGGAATCACTTGGTGCGCTTCGCGTTCTGCAAGCGCGAGGACGTGCTGTCGGAGGCGGTGTCGCGCCTGCGCCGGCTCGAGGTGCCGCGGTGAGTCTGGCGACGATCCCGGCAGACTTCCTCCGTCGTGCGCTGCATCTCGCCGAATCGGCCGGGGCCGACCTGGCCGCCACGCTCGAGGCGTCGGGGATCGACGTGGCCTCGCTCGAGGATCCCCGCACCCGACTGACACCGGAGCAGGTCACGGCGTTCACCCAGGCCACGTGGCAGCTCACCGACGACGAACTGTTCGGTATCGGCGCGTCGCCGGTGCCGCGCGGGACGTTCCGGCTGATCTGCCTGTCGCTGATCCACCGACCCGATCTCGGTAGTGCCCTCGAACGGATGGCCGACGTGACACGGGCGCTGCCGGTGCCGCCGCTCACCCTCGTCCCCGGCGACGAGTCCACCCGCCTCGAGGTGCGCGTCGAGGTCCGCGACGGCGCCGTCTCCCCCGAGTTCGCCGACGAGGCCTTCCGGCTGGTCACGGACTTCGAACTGATCCTGCTGCACCGGTTCGCGGCCTGGCTGGTGGGCCGGCGCGTGAAGCTGCGGTCCGTGCTCATCCCCTACCCGCAGCCCGAGGCTCAGTTCGCGAAGCACTACGACACCATCTTCGGTGTCCCCGTCACGTTCGACGCGAGCGTGGCCTCACTCGAGTTCGACAACGCGATCCTGCGCGCGCCGCTCATCCAGGACGAGCAGAGCCTCGCCGAGTACCTGCGCGAGTCGCCGAATCTCCTTCTCTCCGCACGTGACTACGACAGCACCGCGTCCGCACAGGTCCGTCGGGTCCTGGAGATGGGTGTGCGCGGGCGGACGTGCACAGCTGAGGAGATCGCGGAAATGCTCTCCATCAGCGTGCCGCACCTGCGCCGGTTGCTGCGCCAGGAGGGCACCTCGCTCAACACCCTTCGCGAGGAAGTGCTGCGCGACGCCGCCATCGCCGCGCTGCGACGCGGCGAACCCGTCGACGAACTCTCGACCCGCCTCGGCTTCTCGGAGCCCAGCGCCTTCCGCCGCGCGTTCAAACGCTGGACCGGATCGACGCCCGGCGCCTACCGCTAGATCCCGCCCCGACTCCTATAGTGGGCGCGTGACGACGCGCAGGAGTGCAGGCGAAAGCGCTGCGATGCTTCGCCGCCGGTGGGACCCGGATCAACTGGCCGACGTGCGGCGTCAACTGGAGTTGCAGGCCCGGATCGTCCGGGGTCCGCACCTGATCGCGTCACCACAGGGCACCACACCGCAGGGCCTGCTGGACCTGCGTGGCCTGACGCCGCGGACCGCGGACGATCTGTCCATCAGGTACCTGTCCGTGGAGCGTCTCGATCTCAGTCACGCCCGGGGACGGTTGCACGTCTTCGAGACGGAGGTCAGGGACAGTTGCTTCGACAGGATCTCGGCGTCGGACAGCCTGCTGGACCGACTGTTCGAGCGATGCAGCTTCCGCTCGGCCCGCCTCTCGAAGTCGCGGATCGGGCGTCGACTGGTCGACTGCGACTTCACCGGAGCGTCGCTCCGGAAGCTCACCCTCGGCGAGAACACCGTGTTCGAGCGATGCACCCTCGACGCGGCCGACCTCACCGACGCCACGCTCATCGGCGGACGATTCGTCGACTGCACGTTCGACGGGGTCACCGTCTCGCCGCTGACCACGTTCGACCGGTGCGAGTTTCGCGGCACCCTGCCCGGCCTGGATGCCGCGCGGCGCACCCGCTGCACCCACGACGGCGTTCCCGTGCCGGCCCGATGGGAGGGACAATCCGCCGCGCGGGAACTCGAAGACGAGTACCTCGACCGCTACCGCCGAGCCGTTCGGGACGGGGACGCCGACACGATGCCGCTCGGTCCCGAGTCGCCACCGCAGTGAGCGACACCCGACCTTCCGACTCGGCTGCATCCGAACACCGTGTTCCTGCGCGGTCGACCTCGGGACCGCTTGCGGGCGACGACAACCCCCTGTCGAAGGATCTCACCACCCCACACACCCCACGGCTCGGCGCGATCGAGCGCGTCGCTCAGACAGCGGGAACGGACAGCGCATCCCCCACACAGCCCCTTGGCACGTTCGAGATCGGCCGGCGACTCGGCGAACCACAGATCGGGATCACCTGCCCTGCAGGGTAACTTCCGGTCGGCTGCCCCGCCGGTCCCCGGTCCGACGGGAAGTGAGCAGTTCCCGTGGCGTAGTCGGCCTGCCTCGATGACGATCATGTGGACCGCGCCTCCTCGATTCACGGCACGGGGGTGCTCCCGTGTCCACCGGTACTGACCCGGGCCGGCCACGGAATTCATCGCGTCGTACAGCCAGGCGATACTGAATCCCGCGACCCCGGCCCCGATGCCGCTTGCGGCGACGACGTCAGCGTCCGGCTTCCAGCACCGGTTCGTCACACTCCTGTTGCGGCGTCACTGGATCCGGGAACACGAACTTGCGCATTGCCCACCAACGGAACACCGTCGCGAGGAGGGTGCCCACGATTGTGGCGCTGATGAAGTCGGCAAGGTTCTCCACGACCAGCGACACATGTGGTGTCTGGAGAGCGAAGACATACCGCGACACCGCCAGCGGTAGCTGGTTGATCACCAGCCCGACAGCTGCCACGACGAAGAACAGGGCTGCCTCGTGCCGACGCTCTCGACCTCCGCGGGCGGTGAATGCCCACTCTCGATTGAGGACGTATGACAGCACGGTGGCCAGCAGCACCGCCACAACATTGGCTGTTACCGGCTTGCCGTCCAGGATCGTCCACTTCAAACCGAAGAACAGCACGCACGTGACGACGAACGCGATCGATCCCACTGTCAGGAATTTCAACAGTTCCGCGTTGCGTACGAACACAGACAACAACCGACTCGGCATGCGCCCGGCGACGATCCTGGTGAGGAACATCAAGACAGGTTAACCGAGGCGCTGCTGGGATCTCCGAAGACGCCGTGAAAGTCGTTCTCCCTGACGCCACACGCTACGACGATGCCGGCGAGAACGACGCGATCGCTCGAGCGGTGTTTTCAGCGATCGCGTCGTCGAGCAGGGCGTGGAACGCGGCGGACACGCGAGTCGGAGCCAGGTTCGAGCGGTGCGCGAGGCTGACAGTGCGAGTCAGTTGTGGTGCGGTCAGGCGCGTAATCCTCAAGCCCGGGTAGTGGAGGGCCGCCATCATGGGTGCGACGCTCACCCCTATTCCGTGGGCGACGAATCGTAGAACTGCATCCAATTCGGCACCTTCCACGACGGTGTGCGTTTGCAGTCCAGCGGTGGCGAAGGCGTGGTCGACGGTGACGCGCAGGTCGTAGTTGTCGTGACACGCCACGAGTTCTTCGTTGGCAAGCTCCGCGAGCGTCATCGAATGGTGGGATGTCAACGGCGGTTTGCTCGCAGAGGAGACAATCACAAGTTCCTCGCTCAGGAGGGGTGTCAGGACGAGTCCGGACCCCTTGTCGGTTCGTTCCGCGACAACCAGCGCCAGGTCGAGCTCGCCCTGATCGAGTTTGGTTACGAGGGTGCGCGATCCGGCCTCCGTGAGGTGTAGCTCGATGCCCGGGTACTTGGCATGGAACTGACTGAGGACGTCGGCAACAAGGCTGATGCACAGACTTGGGGTGGCTCCCAGCCGGAGCCTGCCTTTGATCAATCCGTTGAGTTCCGCGATCTGCCGATATGCCTCCGCGCGGTCTTCGAGCATGCGAATAGCGACGGGCAGCAGTGCTTCGCCGGCATCGGTGAGTGTGACGGTTCCCGCCCCTCGGTCGAACAGTCGGGTGCCGACATCCTTTTCGAGTGCGGCTATCTGGCGGCTGAGGGACGGCTGAGCGATGCCGACCTCGTCGGCTGCCCGGGTGAAATGCCCACTTCTCGTGACCGCGACAAAGCAGGCCAATTGATCCAGGGTCACGCCCATAGCGTAAATGCATTAGGTCGATGGTTTGAATGCATTGGAGATATCGGATTCGGGGATCTAGCGTCGGCTGCCACAGGGGTGTCGGAGGTCGTTTCGGGAAGGGGCTGAGGTCGTGAATGCACAGTGGTCGTGACCCTGTCCCACTCGTCTCACGGCCTTCCGGCACCGTCCACAGCACACACCACGTCCGGAGTCCACAATCCAACCGATGCCCTGGAGGCAACCATGCTCGCGATTGTGATCGAAGCTCTCCTCGCACTCGCCGTTCTGATGACGACTTGGTTCTGCGTCTACGTGATCTACCGCCTCGTGACCGACAAGTCCGGCTAGACGGTATGTAGTGACACACGACTTGTCGTGAGTTCACTCCAAGTGGTCGGCGTCCCTCGGTTGGTGAGGATGTGGCCGGCGTGGGGGTCGA
>NZ_QQAT01000015.1:0-143796 GCF_003350365.1 Rhodococcus sp. AG1013 | reverse complement strand
TCATCGACACACTGTTGAGTTCTCAAAGAACACGCGCACACCACCACTCGAAACCCTCAGGCTCCTCGTTTCGGGGCAACTGTTCCAGCCTAACCGAACCAAGTCTCGGACGCAAATCCGCTACTTTGTCGGCCACCCGAACGCGCTCCACCATCCTACAGGATGTTTCACACTCGGATTTTCAGGCGCTCTCCGTACAACCTCGTTTTCCCTCGCTGAGCTGCGAAGCTCGGCGGCGGGTCGGTGTCCGTGTCGCTCTGACCTGGAATAAGTTACGGGGCTTTGCACTGGAACGCCAAATTGCCTGGTCACAGGGCTTGCCCGGCCACTCTGGATCGGAAAGCCGCAGGTAGACCGAACGGGGCGGGGCGAACCCCGCCCCGTTCGGGCACAACTTGATCTTCGTGACGCCGGACACGTCAGCCGGCGAGCACCTTGATGCCACCGAAGTTCTTCCGTCCCCGTCGGATCACGAGCCACTTTCCGTGCAGCAGATCCGTCGCGCTCGGCGCCCAGTCGTCGGCCTCGACTCGCTGGTTGTTCACGTAGGCGCCGCCTTCCTTGACAGCTCGGCGCGCAGCGCCCTTGCTCTCGCACAGCCCGCTCGCTACCAGGAGATCGATGATCGTGTCCGGCTCACCTGCTCGAACCTCTGCGATCGACGCCTCCTTCAGCGCAGCCGCGAGCGTCGACTCGTCGAGGTCCGTCAGCTCGGCGCGGCCGAACAACGCCTTGCTCGCGAGCTCAACCGCGTCCGTATTTGCCTGTCCGTGGACGAGCGTCGTCATCTCGGCAGCGAGCCGGCGCTGCGCCTCACGAGCCTGCGGGCGCTCCGCCGTCGCGGTCTCGAGCTCCGCGAGCTCCTCCTGCGTCAGGAACGTAAACCAGCGCAGGTAACGCATGACATCCGCGTCACCGGTGTTCACGAAGTACTGGTACCAGGCGTACGGGCTGGTCATCTCGGGATCGAGCCACAGGCTGCCGCCACCGGTCGACTTGCCGAACTTCTTGCCGTCCGCAGACGTCACGAGCGGGACCGTCATCGCGTGGACCGAGGCACCGTCGAGCTTCCGGTTGAGGTCGACCCCGGCGATGATGTTGCCCCACTGGTCGGAGCCGCCGACCTGCAACGCGCAACCGTAGTTGCGGCGCAGGTGCACGAAGTCGTTCGCCTGCAGCAACATGTAGCTGAACTCGGTGTAGGACATGCCGTCGGACTCGAGACGCCGCTTGACGGTGTCCCGCGCAAGCATGACGTTCACGGAGAAGTGCTTACCGATGTCGCGCAGGAAATCGATTGCCGTCAGCTTGGACGTCCAGTTGGCGTTGTTCTCGATGACCGCGCCGGTCGGTGAATCGTCGAAGTCGACGAAGCGCTCGAGCTGCGAGCGGATGCGATCGGCCCATTCGGCGACCGTGTCGGCCGAGTTCATGGTGCGCTCGCCGACATCGCGGGGGTCACCGATCATGCCGGTGGCGCCACCGGCCAGGACGATCGGCCGGTGACCTGCGCGCTGGAAGCGCTTGAGGGCGAGCAGCGGGACCAGGTGGCCTGCGTGCAAGCTCGGCCCGGTCGGATCGAAACCGGCATACAACGTGACTGGACCGGCCTCGGTCTCACGACGCAGCGCGTCCAGATCGGTCGACTGGGCGATGAGGCCCCGCCAGGTCAGTTCGTCAAGGATGTTCTCAGTCACGCACCCGATCATCCCATCGCTCGGTGACCGCAGGTGCGCGCGGGCTGCGGCGGTACGCGGAAACGGCGGCCGAGCCCGGGATCCACAGCCGCCACGGCCGGTCTGCGGCAACGGCGATCCCGACCCGTGGGCCGCTCCGGTAGGGCGTCGGCTCCCCCAGCCCCAGGCGCGTGTCCGGGTGGGTCCCGAACAGGTCGACCCCGTTGTCGTCGAGGGTCAGGCCGAGTGCCGAACCGAGGTTGCCCGGTCCGCGGGCGGCGTCGGAGTGACGACTGATCCCCGGACGGCGTGAGGCGACCAGCTCGTGGCCGTCGATGATCTCTGCAGCGCGCAGCAGCACGCCACCGGCGACGCCGTCCGGTCCGTACGAGACGTTCGCGCAGTAGTGCATTCCGTAGCTGCGGTAGACGTACAGATGGCCTGCGTCACCGAACATCACCGCGTTCCGCGGTGTCCGTCCCCGGAAGGAGTGCGACGCCGGATCCGGCCATGGGCCCTGTAAGTCGCCTCCATACGCCTCCACCTCGACTATCCGCGCCCGCACCGCGCCGACGGTCAGCGTCGCGCCGAGAAGGGCCCGGGCCGCCTCGATCGGGCGGTCGGCGTCGCGGAGGACGTCGCGTCCAGGAGTGGTCACGGTGACGATTGTGCACCGACGTCGCGCGGTGGCGTCCGGAGCGTTGACGGGCGTCCCCGCGCGGGCAAATAATTCACCGAACGGTGAGTTCATCGCTCGATGAATCGAGGTCGACATGACCGGAACCTCCGCTTCGTCCTCCGCGGCGATAGAGATCCACGAGCTCAATGTCCGACGCGGTGGCGCCCCCGCACTGAGGGACGTAACCCTGGCGATCCCCCGCGGAACGGTCACGGGGCTGCTCGGTCCGTCGGGGTGCGGCAAGACCACTCTGATGCGGTGCATCGTCGGCACCCAGATCGTGGAGTCCGGCACGGTCACCCTGCTGGGCCGCCCGGCGGGCGCGGCGGCTCTGCGGCGTCGGATCGGCTACGTGACCCAGGCGCCGAGCGTCTACCTGGATCTGACGATCAGGGACAACGTGCGGTACTTCGCCTCGTTGTACGGCCGCGGCAACGACGCGGTCGCCGACACCATCGAGGCCGTCGGCCTGACGACCCACACCCACCACCGAGCGGGCGACCTGTCGGGCGGGCAGCTCGGCCGAGTGTCACTGGCGTGCGCACTGGTCGCCCAGCCGGAACTGCTGGTGCTGGACGAGCCCACCGTCGGGCTCGACCCCGTCCTGCGCGCCGAACTGTGGGAACACTTCGCCTCGCTTGCCGCTGCGGGCACGACACTGCTCGTGTCGAGCCACGTCATGGACGAGGCCGACCACTGCGAGAACCTCCTGCTGCTGCGGGACGGCCGGCTGCTCGCGCACGTGCCACCGGACGAACTCCGGCGCCGTACCGACAAGGCAAACCTCGAGGAGGCGTTCCTCTCGCTAATCCGGGAACACCAGGTCGGAGTCCAGCCATGATCATCACGCCCCGTATCTACACCGCGAGTACGACGCGCATCCTGCGTCAGCTCCGCGTGGACCACCGGACCGTCGCGATGATCCTGGTGGTGCCGTCGTTGCTGATGGTGCTCCTGTACTTCCTCTATCAGAACGTCCCGACCCCGCCCGGCCAGACTCCGCTGTTCGACCGGATCGCGATCACGATGCTCGGCATCATCCCGTTCATCGTGATGTTCCTGGTGACGTCGATCGCGATGCAGCGCGAACGCAGTTCCGGCACCCTCGAACGCCTGCTGACCACGCCCCTGTCGAAGCTCGACCTGCTCGCCGGCTACGGCACCGCCTTCTCGATCGCCGCGGCGGCGCAGGCCGGCCTCGCCTGTGCGGTCGCCTTCGGATTTCTGAACCTGACCACCGAAGGCAGCGTGATCTGGGTCCTGCTCATCGCGGTGGTCAACGCCGTACTCGGGGTCGCGCTGGGCCTGCTGTGCAGCGCGTTCGCCCGCACCGAGTTCCAGGCCGTGCAGTTCATGCCGGTCATCGTGATCCCGCAACTCCTGCTGTGCGGGCTGCTGGTTCCGCGGGGTCAGCTGCCGCAGTGGCTGGAGTGGATCAGCAACGTGCTGCCGCTGAGCTACGCGGTGGAGGCCCTGCAGCAGGTGGCCACCAATCCCGGCACGACCACGTTGATGTGGCGTGACCTCGGGATCGTGGTGGCGTTCGTGGTGGTCGCGCTGAGTCTCGGGGCCGCGACACTGCGTCGGCGGACACCGTGATGGCGGAGTCGTCCTCGCCGACCCGTTCCGGGAGGCGTCCCGGGCGCTCGGGGACCCGCGACCGGATCCTGCAGGTCGCTCGAAACCAGTTCGCGAGCAAAGGGTTCGACCACACGACCATTCGCTCGATCGCGTCGGAGTCCGGCGTCGACTCGGCACTCGTCCACCACTACTTCGGCACAAAGCAGCGCCTGCTGGTCGACGCGATCGAGCTACCCATCGACCCCGCGACGATCCTCGGCGCGCTCGGGGCGGCCCCGGTGGACGCACTGGGCGAGACGCTCGCGCGGACAGTGATCGGGGTCTGGGACTCCACGCACCAGCCCGCGGTGGTCGCCGCGGTGCGGTCCGCACTGACGGGCGGCGAGGAGAACCTCGTCCGCAGCTTCCTCCTCGAGGTCGCGCTGAAGGGCATCGCCGCGAGGGTGGACTCCCCGACCGGAACCGGGGACCTGCGCGTCGCACTCGTCGCCTCGCAGATGACGGGTCTGTTCGTCACCCGCCACCTGTTGAGGATCGAAGCCCTGCGGACCCTGTCCACGGAGCAGACCGTCCAGCTGATCGCGCCGACACTGCAGCGCTATTTCACCGGACCGCTGGAACCGGTCTAGTCGGTGCGGGAGGCGACGCCGCGCGCGACGAAGTCGTCGTGCTCGGCGTCGGTGACATCACGTGCCTCGTCGACCAGCAGCACGGGGATCCCGTTCTCGATCGGGTAGGCCCGGTGCAGGCGCGGGTTGTAGAGCAACTCGTCACCGACCAACAGCAACGGCCCCTTGTCCTGCGGGCACGCCAGAATGCTGAGCAGGGTGGGATCAATAACCACTTCAGTCCTCTCGGGCCGTCCGGGATCTCGGCCGGTCCAGGCTACAAGTCTCCGCGGGAGTGCTCACGCGGGCACCCCACCCGGCTTCGCCGACGGGTCCCCGAACGTCGCCGCCGTCGCCTTGGTGAGGCGCTTGTACCGGCCGGTGTCCACGTCGAGGTACCACGCGCGCACGCTCGGCTTCGGGAGGCCCGCTGCCTGCAACTCGGACGCCCGAGGGCGGTACGAGGCGCCGAGCGGGATGCGGTCGACGACGTGCACGATGTCGGGGCACTGCTCGATCGGCAACTGCCCGAGTGCGGCACCGATCTCCGCCGCGCTGGGGACGCGTCCCTCGTGGACGGTGATCGCCGCGACCGCCACGTGGGACTCCCCCGCGGGCACTGGATACGCGACCGCCAACTCGACCTGCGGCATCTCCCCGAGGGCATCGACGATCGGCTGCGTGAAGACCGGTCCGCGCGCTGCGGCGACCACGGTGCGCTTGTGGTCGACCAGCCAGTAGTCTCCGTCCGCGTCCCGCCGGAAGAGGTTCTCGGTGGGCACCCAGGCGTCGCCGGCAGCGAAGACGCCCCGCATCACGCCGGGAACCGCCTCCGCGCGTGCGCCCGGCCGACCGAGAAGCAGGCCTACTTCCTCGTCCTCGCACTCACGGACGAATCCCTGCGCGTCCTCGAGCAGACGCCCCTCGATCGGGTCGTACGCGCCCAGTCGAACCTCGGCGCTGCCGGGGAGCGGGCGCCCCTTGGAACCGACCTTCGCGCCGGAGACATTGACCAGAACCACGTCACCCTCGGTGGACGCATAGAACTCGAGCACCTGCGCCGGGGCGAACCGCTCGGTGGTTCGGCGCCACAGCCCGGGCGGCATGCCCGAGCCGATGAACAGGCGCACGGGATGCCCGTGCTCGAGCGGCAGCAGCTTGGCGTCGAGGATCTCACGCAGCATCGTCCACGTGTAGCTGACGACCGTGACCCCGTACCGGTGGATCTCCTCCGCGAAGCGCTCCGGATCCAGCCCGCGCGACAGCGCGATCCTCGAACCGCCCGCGACCGCGCCACCGAGGGTGGCCATCAGCCCCGACGAATGATGCAGCGGTGCAAGGCAGTACACCGTGTCGCCGCGACTGAGCGAGGCCGCGGACGCCGTACCGAACGCCGAGAGCGCCCAGCGGTAGTTCGTGATGAACTTGGCCTCGAGGCTGCCGCGCGACCCACTGAAGATCACGAACGCCAGTTCCCGTGCCAGCCCGGGATCCGGGCGATACCAGCCGGGCAGTGTCACCGCATCCGGGTCGACCTGCTCCAGGTCCACCACGTCCGGCCCCAGCTCGACGTCGAGCCCGCGGAATTCGCCGCCGCCGAGCACGAGGACCTTCTTGCCGGTCGCCACCGCGTCTTCGAGGTGGTCGGGGTCGACGAGGATGCGATCGACCCCACCCAGTCGCACCGCTTCGTCGAGATCCCCGCCCGGCGGCAACAGCGCTGCGACGGCACCGAGCCGCGACAGCGCCGCGATCGCGACCAGCGCGCTGGGGCGGGTCTCCATCAGGACACCGACATGGTTGGCCGGCCGGATACCGGCATGGATGAGACCACGGACCACGTTGTCGATGCGCGTGTTGACGGCGGCGTTGGTGTGCACTCGATCGTCGAACAGGAAGAACTCCCCGTTCGCCGCCTTGCGTCCCTGCTCGGCGAGCAACAGCCCCAGGGAGATCCGCGAGTGCGGCTGCAGCTGACCGAGCCGAGCAAGTCTCGGCAACGCACGAGCAGCCTCGACGGAGAGCTCGCGGGTGCCACGCACGGTGTCGGTGGCGAGATCCGCGATTCCCTTGCCGACGCCCACACCGACCTCGGCGATGGACGCGACGGTATGGGCCAGCCGGTTGGCGATGCTCACACCGCTGTCGGTGCCGGACGGCTCGTCGTGGATCATCGCGTCGACGGTGTCCGGGCGCGGCCCGGTGCCCTCACGCCATCGAACCCACTGTCCGGTGGTCGGCCACGTCCGGGCTGCCGCGGCGGAGCCGACGACGAGGCCGAAGTGCCCTGCGCGCAACGTCGATTCGAACGCCTCGGCCCGGGGCGCTGCCCGCTTGATCCCGCGCACGGCGAGCGGTTGGCCGATGTCGTCGACCTCACCGACGAACGCAAGAACCGGACACGTGATCTCGGCGAGGCTCACCGGGGTGTCCTTGATGACGAACCCACCGGTCATCATCCGGTTGTGGACGATGAACTGCTTGAGCAGTTCGGCGACCGCGGGGCCGGACCACGCCACCCAGCCGTCCTGCGCCAGGAAGCGGCGCTGCTGCTCGCGCGGCAGCAGCGCTTCGCGGTCGTGCAACTGCCGCAGGAAGTCGAGTCGGGATTTCGCGGTCTTCACCGGATCGAGCAACTGGAAGCCGGTGCGCGCCATCCACCCGGCGATCGACAAACGGTTGAACACGTGGTCGGCGAGCACGTCGGCGGCCTTGGTCGCGATGCCCTCGGGGATGTTGAACGGCAGCGCGGCCAGCGTGTCGACGGGCGCACCGAAAGTGATCAGGCTGGCGATGTTCCGGCACCGCCGGAAGGCCGCGGCCTGGTAGCAGAACATGCCACCCTGCGAATAGCCCGACAGGTGGACGTCACGACCGGTGTGCTCGTGGACCAGGTCGATGATCTCGCTGATCGCGACAATGTGATCCGCGAGTGTGCGGTCCCAGCCGCCCTCCTCGGTGTCCGGGGAGCCGAAGTCGACGACCCACGGATCGATGCCCATCTCGTGCAGGATCCCGACGGCGCCCTGGTCACGGGTGACGTCGTACACGTCCGCCGACATCATCATCGGCGGCACGAGCACGATCGGCGGCCCGGCCTGATCCGGAGCGGTGTCCGGGAAGTATCGGCGCAGTCGATACATCGGGGCGCGCTCGACGATCTGGAACGGCGACGGTGTGGCACCGGTTTCCAGACCGCCGAGGCGAACCACCTCGAGGCCGTTCTGTGCCGTGGCGACGGCTCGCCGAAGCGAACCCACCACGTAGTCGGAGCTCAGACTCACCAGCACTCCCCCAGCAACCCATCGTGACTTGCATCACATCATGTTCGATGAGCTTCCACATTACTGCGTATATGGGACTGGGGTTACACCGAGTCGATCTCTCATCTCGACTAGGCGCGCGTCCACTCCCGCAACGCGTCCGCCGAACGACGCACGCCGCCCAGTTGTTCGGCAACCCGCACCCCCGCGGTCCCGCCGCGCGCGCTACGCGACGCGATGGATCCGTGGACCGTGAGCACCTCGCGCACCGCCGGGGTGAGCGCCGGATCGACACCCGCAAGCTCGTCGTCGGTGAGCTCGTCGAGCCCCACGCCGCGCGCCTCCGCGACGCGGACGCATGCGCCCGCGGCCTCGTGCGCAACCCGGAACGGAACGCCCTGGCGGACCATCCATTCCGCGATGTCGGTGGCGAGCGTGAACCCTGCGGGAGCCAGCTCCGCCATCCGATCGGTGTGGAACTCGAGGGTGGAGACCAGACCGGTGATCGCGGGCAGCAGCAGCTCGAGCTGTGCGACCGAGTCGAAGACCGGCTCCTTGTCTTCCTGCAGATCGCGGTTGTACGCGAGCGGCTGTGCCTTGAGCGTGGCCAGCAGACCGGTCACGTTGCCGATCAGGCGTCCTGCCTTGCCACGCGTGAGCTCGGAGACGTCCGGGTTCTTCTTCTGCGGCATGATCGACGATCCCGTCGACCACGCGTCCGCGAGCGTGATGTAGCCGAATTCCGGCGTGCTCCAGATGATGACCTCTTCGGCCATCCGAGACAGGTCCACCGCGATCATCGCGAAGACGAACGCCGCCTCGGCCGCGAAGTCACGCGACGACGTCGCGTCGATCGAGTTCTCGGCGGCCGAGTCGAACTTCAGCTCGGCGGCGATCGCGTCGGGGTCGAGCCCCAGCGACGAGCCCGCCAGGGCGCCGGAACCGTACGGCGACACCGCGGCCCGCTTGTCGAAGTCCCGCAGACGCGCAACGTCGCGCAGCAGCGGATGCGTGTGCGCGAGCAGATGATGCGCCAGCAGCACGGGCTGCGCCGCCTGCAGGTGCGTCTTGCCCGGCATCACGGCATCGGGGTGCGCCGCGGCCTGGGTTGCGAGTGCGTCGACGACGTCGAGGACGCCGTCGGCGACCCGCCGGGCCGCGTCCCGCAACCACATCCGGAACAGGGTGGCCACCTGGTCGTTACGGGAACGGCCGGCCCGCAGCCGCCCACCGACCTCGGGCCCGACCCGCTCGATCAGGCCCCGCTCGAGTGCGCCGTGCACGTCCTCGTCGGACTCGGCCGGCCCGAACGCACCGGAGGCGACGTCGTCGCCGAGCCGGGTGAGGCCGTCGAGCATGGTCGCCAGGTCGGCCTCAGTCAGGAGACCGGCCTTGTGCAGCACCTTCGCGTGCGCCTGGGACGCCCGCACGTCGTACGGGGCCAGGACCCAGTCGAAGTGTGTCGACTTGCTCAGGGCCGCCATGGCGGCGGCCGGTCCCGACTGGAACCGGCCGCCCCACAGGGCGCCCTCGTTGGTGCCGTGGCTCTGAGCGCCTCCGGCGTCGTGGGCGGTCATCGACTAGAGACCCAGGTCGCGCTTCGCGGCGACCTTGGAGGACAGGCCGTGGATGTTGACGAAGCCCTTCGCGTACGACTGGTCGAACGAGTCGCCCTCGTCGTAGGTGGCCAGGTTGAAGTCGTACAGCGACTCCGGGCTGCGGCGGCCGTTGACGGTGATCGCGCCACCGTGCAGGAACAGGCGGATGTCGCCGGTGACCCGCTCCTGGGTCTTCGCGACGAAGGAATCCAGCGCGTCCTTGAGCGGCGAGAACCACAGGCCGTCGTAGACCAGCTCGCTCCAGCGCTGCTCCATCTGACGCTTGTAGCGGCCCAGCTCACGCTCGAGGGTGAGGTGCTCGAGCTCCTGGTGCGCGGTGATGAGCACCATCGCGCCCGGGGCCTCGTAGATCTCGCGGCTCTTGATGCCGACGAGACGGTCCTCGACGACGTCGAGGCGGCCGACGCCCTGCGCACCCGCGCGCTTGTTGAGCTCCTGGATGGCCTCGAGCACCGTGACCGGCTTGCCGTCGATCGCGACCGGCTTACCCGCCTCGAAGCTGATGATCAGCTCGTCGGGGCTGTTCCAGTTGAGCGTGGGGTCCTGCGTGTAGTCGTAGACGTCCTTGGTCGGCGCGTTCCACAGATCCTCGAGGAAGCCCGTCTCCACCGCGCGGCCCCACACGTTCTGGTCGATCGAGAACGGCGAACGCTTGGTGACGTTGATCGGGATGTTGTTCTCCTCGGCGAAGGCGATCGCCTTCTCGCGGGTCCACGCGTAGTCGCGGACCGGTGCGATGACCTCGAGGTCGGGCGCGAGGGCGCCGAAGCCGACCTCGAAGCGGACCTGGTCGTTGCCCTTGCCGGTGCACCCGTGCGACACGACGGTGCCGCCGTGCGCGCGAGCAGCCTCGACGATGTGCTTGACGATCAGCGGACGGCTGATGGCCGAGACCAGCGGGTAGCGGTCCATGTAGAGAGCGTTGGCCTGGATGGTCGGCAGGCAGTACTCGTCCGCGAACTCGTCGCGCGCATCCACCACGACCGACTCGACGGCACCGCAGTCGAGGGCACGCTGACGCACGACCTCCATGTCCTCGCCGCCCTGGCCGAGATCGATGGCGACGGCAACGACCTCCTTGCCGGTCTCCTTGCCGATCCAGCTGATGGCCACGGAGGTGTCCAGCCCGCCCGAGTAGGCGAGTACGACGCGATCAGCCATGGTGTGTGTGCTCCTTAGAAATCGAATTGTTCATGCAGAGTCTAGTGGTCAGGCCAGGCGCTCGATCGCCGCGGCAAGCTCCGCCCCGGTGAGCGGTTCGCGGGCCACGACGAGGATCGTGTCGTCGCCCGCGATGGTGCCGACGACGTCGGGCAGCGAGGCCCGGTCGAGCGCGCTGGCCAGGTAGTGCGCGGCCCCCGGCGGGGTCCGCAGGACGGCGAGGTTTCCGCTGGCATCGGTCGAGACCAGCAGTTCCCCCAGCAGTCGGGACAACCGGTCGGTACCCCCGGAGACACCCCGCACGGGCGAGCCGTCCTCCGGCACGACGTACACCCCGGCGCCACCGTCGGCGGCCCGCAGCTTCACCGCGCCGAGTTCCTCGAGATCGCGCGACAGGGTCGCGTTGGAGACCTCGATCCCCTCCGCGCCGAGCAGCGCCGCGAGTTCGGCCTGGCTGCGGATGTGCCGCTCTGCGACCAGCGCGGTGATCCGCGCCTGCCGGCCGGCGCGCGTGTGCGCGACGGCGGCGGCAGGCTGCGCCGGATGGGGCCCCGGGGCGGTGGTCACGGCCGGGCCCCGGACCGGTGTTCGAGCAGCCAGACGAGCAGTGCCTTCTGCGCATGCAGCCGGTTCTCGGCCTCGTCCCACGCAGCCGACTGCGGCCCGTCGAGGACCTCGTCGGTGATCTCCTCGCCGCGGTGTGCGGGCAGGCAGTGCAGCACGACGGCGTCCGGTGCCGCCTTCGCGAGCAGGTCGGCGTTGATCTGGAACGGCCGGAACGGTCCGATGCGGTCGAGACCGTCCTCCTCCTGACCCATCGACGTCCAGGTGTCCGTCACCAGCACGTCGGCGCCGGCCACCGCGGCCTGCGGATCGTCGGTGAGCGTGACCATTGCGCCGGTCTGCTCGGCCCGCACGCGGGCGGCCTCGACGACCGCCGGGTCGGGTGCGAACCCGAGCGGCGCGGCGATCGTCACGTGCACGCCTGCGGTGACGCCACCGAGCAGCAGTGAGTGCGCCATGTTGTTGGCGCCGTCGCCGAGGTACGTGAGCCGCAGACCCGCCAGTTCACCCTTGCGTTCGGCGATGGTCTGCAGGTCCGCGAGTACCTGGCACGGATGGAACTGATCCGACAGCGCGTTGACGATCGGAACCGTCGCACCCTCGGCCATCTGCTCGAGCCGCTCCTGGCCGAACGTGCGCCACACGACGGCGTCGACGAACCGAGACAGCACGCGTCCGGTGTCCTGCAGCGTCTCGTCGCGGCCGAGCTGGGTCTTGCTGCCGTCGACGACGACCGCGTGCCCGCCGAGCTGCGCGATGCCCATCTCGAACGAGAAACGGGTGCGGGTCGAG
The DNA here is from genome assembly GCF_003350365.1 of Rhodococcus sp. AG1013. Classification (NCBI taxonomy): domain Bacteria; kingdom Bacillati; phylum Actinomycetota; class Actinomycetes; order Mycobacteriales; family Nocardiaceae; genus Rhodococcus; species Rhodococcus sp. AG1013. The sequence continues at coordinate 131,853 of NZ_QQAT01000015.1, read as the reverse complement.
TTCTTGTCGAAGATGACACCGACGCCGCGCGGGCCCTCGAGCGGCCGTCGCGAGAACGGATTCGCCTTGAGCTCACGGGCGAGCGACAGCACCTCGGCCTGCTCGGCCGGGGTCAGGTCGTCGTCCCTCAAGAAGTGTCGAATCGTCATGTACTACTTGCCTCCTGCCGGTTCCGCCGCAGCCGCATCGAGAATTCCCGGCAGCGCCGCGACGAATCCTTCCGCTTGCTCCTCGGTGAGGATCAACGGGGGTGCCAACCGGAGCACGCCCGGCTGCGCCGCGTTCACGAGGTACCCGGCGTCGCGGGCCGCGGTCTCGACCGCGGGGGCCACGTCGTCGGTGAGAACGACGCCCAGCAGCAGCCCGGATCCGCGCACGTGATCGACGAGCGGGTGCCCGAGTCCCTCGATGCCGGTGGAGAGCACCTTGCCGATGTTGTCGGCATGCGACAGCAGGTCTTCGGACGCGATCGTCCGCAACACGGCGAGCGCGGCCGACGCGCACACCGGGTTGCCGCCGAACGTGGTGCCGTGCTTGCCCGGACCGAAGAGTTCGGCCGCCGCGCCGGTCGCGATGCACGCACCGATCGGCATGCCACCGCCGAGACCCTTGGCGAGCGTCATGACATCGGGCACGATGCCCGCGGCCTGGTGCGCGTAGAACCAGCCGGTCCGGCCGATGCCGGTCTGCACCTCGTCGAGGATCAGCAGTGCGCCGCGCTCGGCGGTGATCTTCCGGGCACCCGCGAGGTAGCCCTCCGGCGGGACCACGACGCCGCCCTCACCCATGATCGGCTCGAGGAACACCGCCGCGGTGTCCTCGTCGACCGCCCGGTCGAGCGCCTCGAGGTCGCCGTAGGGCACGTGCTCGACGCCGGGGGGCATCGGCTCGAACGGCGCCCGCTTGTCGGGCTGGCCGGTGAGCGCGAGGGCACCCATCGTCCGGCCGTGGAACGCCTTCTCGGCGGCGATGATCTTGCGACGTCCGGTCGCCCGGGCCAGCTTGAAGGCGGCCTCGTTGGCCTCGGTTCCCGAGTTGCACAGGAACACCCGCCCCGTCACGGTGCCGGCGGTCTCGCCCGCACCCAGGTGCTCGAGCAGGTGCTCGGCCAGCGCGACGGCCGGCTCGCTGGCGTACAGGTTCGACACGTGTCCGAGAGTGGACAGCTGGGTCGTGACGGCCTCGACGATCGCCGGATGCGCGTGGCCGAGGATGTTGACGGCGATGCCGGCGAGCAGATCCAGGTACTGCTTCCCGTCGGCGTCGGTCACGACCGCGCCCTCACCGCGGACCAGCGCCACCCGCGGCACGCCGTAGGTGTTCATCAGCGCGCCGGACCAGCGCTGCTGCAGATCCGTTGTGGCAGTCATTTCCGTCCTTCCGGGGTAACAGAGTTGGGTGCGGGAGCGGGGGTCACCATGGTGCCGATGCCCTCGCCGGTGAAGAGTTCGAGCAGAACCGAGTGCGCGACGCGGCCGTCGATGACGTGCGCGGTGGGCACGCCACCCTCGACGGCGCGCAGGCAGGCCTCCATCTTGGGGACCATGCCGGAGTCGAGGCTCGGCAGCAGCTGACGCAGTGCGGCCGTGTCGATCTCGGAGGCGAGCGAGCTGCGGTCGGGCCAATCGGTGTAGAGCCCCTCGACGTCGGTGAGGACGACCAGCTTCTCGGCGCCGATCGCCTCGGCGATGGCCGCGGCCGCGGTGTCGGCGTTGATGTTGTGCACCACGCCGTCCTCGTCGGGCGCGATCGTGGAGACCACGGGGATGCGCCCGGCGGCGATGAGGTCGAGCACCGCGTCGGGGTTGACCGTGGTGACGTCGCCGACGAGGCCGATGTCGGTGGCCTCGCCGTCGACCTGCACGGTGCGCCGGGTCGCGGTCAGCAGCCGCGCGTCCTCGCCGGAGATGCCGACGGCGAATGGGCCGTGCGCGTTGATCAGGCCGACCAACTCGCGGCCGACCTGACCGAACAGCACCATCCGCACGACGTCCATGACCTCGGGGGTGGTGACCCGGAAACCGCCCCGGAACTCACCCTCCATGCCGAGCCGCTTGAGCATCGCGTTGATCTGAGGGCCGCCGCCGTGCACCACGACCGGGTGGATCCCGATGGTCCGCAGGAACGCCATGTCCGCGGCGAATGCGCTCTTGAGCTCGTCGTCGATCATGGCGTTGCCGCCGTACTTGATCACGACGATCTTGTCGTGGAAGCGCTGCAGCCACGGCAGCGCCTCGGCCAGGACGAACGCCTTCTGGCTCGACGTGAGGTTCTCGATGCTGGCGGCGGTGCCACTGTCGGTGTCGGTACTCATGACGAGTACGCCGAATTCTCTTCGACGTACGCGTGCGACAGGTCGGTGGTGCGGATGGTGACGCTGTGCTCGCCGACGCCCAGTTCGATGTTCAGGTCGATGTCCGTGCCGGACAGGTCCACCTCGCGGGCGCCGGGGGCGCCGACACCGTCGATGCACACGGGATTGCCGTTGAACGACACCGAGATCCGGTCCGGGTCGAGCGTGATCGGCGCGATGCCGACCGCGGCCAGGACACGACCCCAGTTGGGGTCGGAGCCGAACAGTGCGGTCTTGACGAGGCTGTCGCGGGCCACGGTGCGCGCAGCGACGAGGGCCTCCTGCTCGGAGGCGGCGCCGCTGACGGTGACCCGCACCCGCTTGGTGACGCCCTCTGCGTCGGCCATCATCTGGTCGGCGAGGCTGTCGCAGACCGCGAGCACGGCGGCGTTGAGCTCGTCCTGCGACGGGGCGACCGAGCTGGCGCCCGACGAGAGCAGCAGCACGGTGTCGTTGGTGGAGGTCGCGCCGTCGACGTCGAGTCGGTCGAACGACATCCGCGTCGCGAACCGCAGCGCCTCGTCGAGCTGCTCGGCGGTCGCGACGGCGTCGGTGGTGATGACCGACAGCATCGTCGCGAGCGACGGCGCGAGCATGCCGGCCCCCTTGGCCATGCCGCCGACGTTCCACTTGTCGGCGTGGTGCAGTGCCGCCTGCTTGGGGACGGTGTCGGTGGTCATGATGGCGTGCGCGGCGTCGGTGCCGCCGGAGATACCGCCGGCCAGTTCGTGCACGATCTCGGTGACGCCCGAGAGGATCTTGTCCATCGGCAGCCGGTCACCGATCAGACCGGTGGAGCACACTGCGACCTCGATCGCGCCGGTCTCGGTGCCCCAGTCGCTGAGCGATGCGGCCACGTGCTCGGCGGTCTTGTGGGCGTCCTGGAACCCGGGGGCTCCGGTGCACGCGTTGGCGCCGCCGGAGTTGAGGACCACGGCCCGCAGCCGGCCGGTGGTGAGGACCTGCTGCGACCACAGCACGGGCGCGGCCTTGACCTTGTTGGCGGTGAATACGCCCGCGGCAGCCAGCTCGGGTCCCTCGTTGAAGACCAGTGCGAGGTCGGAGCGACCGCTGACCTTGATCCCGGCCTTGATGCCGGCTGCGCGGAAGCCCGCCGGCGCGGTGACGCCCTGCGTGCGGATCAGCCGGCCCCCGGCGATCTCGATGGCGTCGGCGAAGTCGGATTCGGTTGTCACGGAGCAACTCCCACGGTCGAGAGACCATCGGTCTCGGGCAGGCCCAGGGCCAGGTTCATGGATTGGACGGCACCGCCGGCGGTGCCCTTGGTGAGGTTGTCGATCGCCGCGATGACGACGAGGACTCCGGCGTCCGCGTCTACGGTGACCGCGATCTGCACGGCGTTGGAGCCGACGACGGCCCCGGTCTGCGGCAGCTGCCCCTCGGGGAGCACGTGGACGAACGGCTCGTCCCGGTACGCCTTCTCGTAGACGGCACGGATCTCGTCGACGGAGGACGTGGTGGGCGCGGTGCAGGTAGCGAGGATGCCACGCGGCATCGGCGCGAGGACCGGCGTGAAGGAGACGGTGACGTCCGCGCCGGCGGCCGCCGACAGGTTCTGCTTGATCTCCGGGGTGTGCCGGTGCGCGCCGCCGACGCCGTACGCCCGGACCGAGCCCATGACCTCGGAGCCGAGGAGGTCGGCCTTGGGCGCCTTGCCCGCGCCGGAGGTTCCGCTGACCGCGACGATGTTGACCCGCGGCTCGACGACACCGGCTGCGACGGCCGGGGCGAGCGCGAGCGACGACGCGGTCGGGTAGCAGCCGGGCACCGCGATGCGGGTGGCACCGACGAGCTTGTCCCGGCCGCCCGGCAGCTCGGGCAGCCCGTACGGCCAAGTGCCGGCATGCGGGCTGCCGTAGTACTTCTCCCACGCCTCGGCGTCGGTGAGCCGGAAGTCGGCACCGCAGTCGATGATCACGGTCGACTCGGGGAGCTGCCGCGCGATCTCGGCCGAGTTGCCGTGCGGCAAGCCGAGGAAGACGACATCGTGACCGGACAGGGTCTCGATGTCGGTCGGCCCCAGGACGCGATCCGCGAGCGGCAGCAGGTGCGGGTGGTGCGACCCGAGGGTCGTGCCCGCGTTGCTGCCCGCGGTCAGCGCACCGATCACGAGCGAACCGTCGCGATAGGCAGGATGACCGAGCAGCAGGCGCAGGATCTCGCCACCCGCGTACCCGCTCGCGCCCGCAATCGCGACCTTGATCGGAGACCGGTTACCGGTCTCCGAAGCTCCAGCGTCTCCAGATGTACCCATACGGATGATTATGCACCATCATGCAAACTCATTCATAGTGGGTTTTCGACACACGAATCACTGGGGAAACACGGCGTCGCGCAGCACGTGCTTGGTCAGCTTGCCCGACGGGTTCCGCGGCAACGTATCGACGAGCACCAGCTCCCGCGGCATCTTGTAGCGGGCGAGCTTGTCCGACAGGTACGCGCGCAGATCCTCGAGTTCCAGTGTCCTCCCCTCGACCGGCACGACGACGGCGACCACCGTCTCGCCCCACTCCGGGTGCGGCCGGCCGATCACCGCGACGTCGAGGATGTCGTCGTGCGGCCGGATCGCCTCCTCCACCTCCTGCGAGTAGACGTTCTCACCGCCGGTGATGACGACGTCCTTGAGTCGGTCGACGATGAACAGGTACCCGTCGGCGTCGATCCGCGCGACGTCGCCGCTGCGGTACCAGCGCCCGTCGAACACGTCCTCGGTCGCGGCGTCGTTGTCGAGGTAGCCGCGCATCCGGGTGTCGGCGCTGAGCCAGATCTCACCGGTCTCCCCCGGCCCGGCGTCCGTGCCGTCGGCGCGGACCACCCGCAGGTCCACGCCGGGCATCCCGCCACGGCCGATCGACCCCGCCTTCTCGATCTGCTCGTGCGGGTAGAGCGCGGTGCCGACCGGCCCCATCTCGCTCATCCCGTACACCTGATAGAAGTCCTCCGAGCCGTAGACGCGGGCGAGGAGCTGCGCGGTCTCGGCACCGATCGGCGCGCCGCCGTAGAGCCAGCGCCGGACCGAACTCAGGTCGTACGACGAAAGATCGAGACCCTGAGCCTTCGCGATCTGCACCGGGGCGAGGTAGGCGATGGGCGCGCCGAAGAACGCGGTGATCCGCTCGCGTTGCACGGTCTCGAGGAACTGGATCGGGTGGTATTCGCGCAGCAGCACCACGGTTCCGCCGAGGAACAGCGTCGTCAGCATCCAGTTGTTCAGCGGCGATGCGTGCCAGATCGGCATGGCGAGCAGGAAGCGGTCGTCGCGCTCGAGGCCGACAGTCGCGACGATCAGCGGCGGCACCGAGGCAATCGACCGGTGGGTGTGGACGCACCCCTTGGGCGCGCTGGTTGTACCGGAGGTGTACAGGATCTGCGCGACGGCGTCCTCACTACCCTCGCCCCCATCGACACCCTCCCATTCAGGTGCCGCATCGACAGCGGCATCGAAGTCGTCCGCCGCATCCCCGCCGGCACCACCGTGCGTTGCCATCTCCGTCAGCAACCACCGGGTCTGCGGCGCTCCACCGCGGGCCGCGTCGACGAGGTCCGCCGAGACGACGCCGACGCGCGCACCGCTGTGGCCGATCGTGTACTCGACCTCGGGTGCGGTGAGCTTGTGGTTGACGGGGACCAACACACCACCGGCGCGCCAGACACCGAATGCGGCAATCACGAAGCCCGGCGAGTTGTACGTCATGACCGCGACCCGATCGCCGGGCCGGACGCCCTCGCGGCGGAACACCTCGGCCGCCCGCCGGGACGCGGATTCGAGTTCCCGGTAGGTGATGCGGCGCGATCCGTAAACGAGCGCTTCCTTCTCGGGGAACTTTCTGCGGACACTCTCGAGCAGCACGTTCAGATGCACCGGGTTCTCCTCAACTCTTCGACGGGTAGCGACCGGACGTGCGTCCGGCGCGACCGTTGCCCGTCACGCAAATCCGTTCTACAGTCACCAGAAAGAATTGAATCACGATTCATAGCTTGGCGGAAGGGTCTAGGAAATGACGACAACACAGGACTCCACGAACACTGCGCCCGGTGGACATCGCACGCACGAGGTGTTCAACCAGGCACCACCGCGGATCGACGTCAACGAGTTCACCGCCAACAAGGCACTCGTCGAGGGCATCGCACGCTACGACGCCGGCTGGTCCGCGGAGCACCTGTCGGAGGTGGGCGCACTCGTCGGCACCGCCGAGTTCCAGCACGCCGCCGAGCTCGCCAACACCGAGATTCCGCGTCTGCACTCGCACGACCGCTGGGGCCACCGCATCGACGAGGTCGAGTACCACCCCGCGTACCACCGGGTGATCTCGGCGGCCGTCGAGCACGGTGCGCACACCGCCGCATGGGCGGAGCCGCGCGCCGGGGCGAACGTCGCCCGCGCCGCCACGTTCATGCTCTTCGCGCAGGTCGAGCCCGGACACGCGTGCCCGATCTCGATGACGCACTCGGCGGTGCCGTCGCTGATGCTCGAACCGGAACTCGCCCAGCGCTGGCTGCCCCGCCTGTACTCGCGCGGCTACGACGGCGCCCTCGCGGCGCCCGGCGACAAGCCCGGCGTGCTGTTCGGCATGGCGATGACCGAGAAGCAGGGCGGCTCCGATGTCCGCGCCAACACGACGACCGCACAGCCCCTCGCCGATCGCACCTACCTGCTCACCGGACACAAGTGGTTCTGTTCCGCACCGATGTCCGACGCGTTCCTTGTCCTCGCCAACGCACCCGAGGGGCTGTCGTGCTTCCTGGTGCCGCGAGTCCTCGAGGACGGCACCCGCAACGTGTTCCGCATCCAACGGCTCAAGGACAAGCTCGGCAACAAGTCGAACGCATCGTCGGAGATCGAACTCGACAACACGATCGGTCACCTCGTCGGCGAACCCGGCCGCGGCGTGCGCACGATCATCGAGATGGTCTCCCGCACCCGGCTCGACTGCGTGTACGGGTCGACCGCGGGCATGCGGCAATCGGTGGCCGAGGCGCTGTGGCACGTCCGGCACCGGTCCGCGTTCGGTGCGACGCTCGTCGATCAGCCGGCGATGACGGCGGTGGCCGCCGATCTGGCACTCGAGTCCGAGGCCGCGACGGCGACCGCGCTGCGCCTGGCCCGCGCCCACGACGACGATGCATCCGAGTCGGAGAAGGCATTCCGCCGGCTGGCGACCGCGGTCAGCAAGTACTGGATCTGCAAGCGGGGACCGCACCACGCGTACGAGTCCCTCGAGTGCTTGGGTGGTAACGGTTACACCGAGGCGTTCCCCCTGGCGCGCCGGTTCCGGGAGCAGCCGGTGATGGCGGTGTGGGAGGGATCGGGCAACGTCATCGCGCTCGACGTGCTGCGCGCGATGACCCGCGAACCGGAGTCGGTGCAGGCCTTCGACGCCGAACTGAACCTCGCACGCGGCGCCTCGTCGGTGTTCGATGCGCACCTCGATCGAGTCCGCGCGATGCTCGCCGAACTCGCGACCCTCGACCCCGCCACCGCCCAGTTCCGGGCACGCCCGGTCGCGGCGGCCATGGCTCTCGGTCTCCAGGGTTCGCTGCTGCTGCGCGAGGCCCCCACCGCCGTCGCGGAGGCCTTCATCACCGCCCGCCTAGGCGCCGATCGCGATCTCGAGTACGGAACCCTCCCCGCGGGAACCGATTTCGCGGCGATCCTCGAGCGCCACTGACCCCGCCCACCCCGGTCACGCCCCGCAGCCCCAGCCCGGAATCGCCGCGGATGGGGCGGCGGCACCGGTGAGCCAGACGTCGAACGCACTCGAGAGCCACCGGTCGAGTCGTGAAGCGCCTGGTTCGACGAGGTTTCCCGCCGCTCAACGGCCCCGGCGCACCCAACGACGAGCAACTCGGCGCAGACACGAGCCTCGAGGGACGTCTCACCGACTACAGCATCGGAAGGGCAATCATCTACGCCTGCTTCGGCTGGTCACAGTCCGAGCGCGCCACGCAGATGTTCCGCGACCTCGCCGCCGAGCACAAGGTCGCAGTCGCACTGGTCAGCCACGACTCACCGGTCCCGATCATCCGTCCGCAGTAGCTCGTTCACGGCGCACCGAACCGGGCGGTCCAGCACGCCGGCAACCCTCATTCACGTTCGCACCCGGGTCGCCGCCGATGGGGAAGCCGGACCCGCGGGCTCCTTCGGGACGACCAGTAGATCGCGCTACGCCTCGATCGGGGCGTACCAGTCGGCGTTCTCGAGCAGCACCCGCGTGCCCAGGTCCCGATTCCATTCCGGCTCGATGCCGTGCCGCCGCAGGACGGGGAACACCACGTCTTCGAGCAGGCGCGTCACCTCGGCCGCGTAGAGGTCTTCCTTCGCGTCTTCGCTGAGCGTGTCGTAGGCGGCCTCATCGAAGTTCTCGGGCGGAAACGCGCCGTAACCGATGTAGGTCTCCCCGGCCTCGACGAGACGGTCGGTGTCCTGCTGGTGGAAGTACACGTAACCCGTCCAGTGGCGGCTGTCGTCGCGCTCGCCCCAGATCTCGCCGGACGCGCAGCTGCCGCAGCAGGAGAAGTCCGCGCGGGCGACCACACCGTTTGCATTGAGCTCCTCGAACGCGGCGATCGTGCGGGAGGTGTACGCGCCGATCTCCGTCTGCTGGCGCAGCCGGGCGGTGCGGAGCGCGGCGAACGCCGCCCCGAGCTGCTCCTCGGTGAGGTCGTAGTCGTCGCCGTAGAAGTCGATGAAATCGTCAGCGTCACCTCGGCCGGAGATCAGCTGATCCCAGATCTGCCGGGTCACCTCGGCACGGCCGTCCTCGTCGAGGGGCAGGTCGGGAAGGACGGCGTAGGGCGGGATCGCGTTCGGATTCGACAACGCGCTCACAGCGCCACCTCCATACAACGAGCGGAACCGGGCGAATCACCAGGCAGCGACGATGGTAGCTCCGTCGACCGACAGATCGGTACGCAGGCCGCGACACGCGCCGACTGAGCTGACCGCCACCGACGCGATCCAGTTGACGCCAGGCGCAACGACATCGAGGTCGACGATCGGCTTCGCGGCGTCGGCCGCCCGTCGACCACGACCCGGCCTTCGGCTACTCGTTCTTCATGGACCGGCGGATCTCGTCGAGCCGGTCGTGGGCGGCCTTCTCCCGCGCCTGCCACTGCTCGTCGAGGTCGCGGCCGACCTGGCTGTCCCGCTCGAGGTCCTCCGAGCCCAGCGCGGTCCCGAAGCGGTCCTCGATCCTGTCGCGGACACGATCGAACGTCGGGACGCCGCCGTCCGTGTAATCGGGCGACGGAGTCGCGGCGGTGCCCATCGTCATCGGGGGCGGAACCTCCGGTGGAGCGGTGGGCCGGGACGGGTCCGGCGGGATGTCGGGCGTGTAGCCGCCGCCCGCGGAGAGCGCGGCGGCGGCCGCGTGCACCGGTGCCAGTCCGGGGCGAGCCGTCGTCGCCGCGAGCACGACGGCCAGCAACTGGACGTCGTCGAGGCCACGCAGGTGCGCGAGTGTCTCGTCCATATCGACCATGAGGGGCTCCTCCCGATAGCACTTTCCAGGCTACCGAGAGGAGCCCCTCGTCGGTCGATCTCCGATATCAGCCGCGGAGCACGGCTCCCACCGAATCCGCAGCGGCAGCGACGGCTGCGTCACGTGCCGCGCTGGCCTCGTCCTCGGTAAGCGTGCGATCGGCGCCACGGAAGCGCAGCGCGAACGCCAGCGACTTGCGGCCCTCGCCCACCTGCTCGCCCTCGAACACGTCGAACAGGCGAATGTCCTCGAGCAGCTCGCCGCCACCCGAGCGGAGCGCGGCCTCGACGTCCGCGGCCGGCACCGACTTGTCGACGACCACCGCGACGTCCTGCAGGACGGCCGGGAACGGCGACACCCGCGGCGACGGCAGCACCTCGGCGATCGGCAGGGCGTCGAGATCGACCTCGACCGCGCACGTCCGCGCCGGGAGACCTGCACGCTCGAGCACCGCCGGATGCAGCTCACCGGCATGGCCGACGACGGCGCCGTCGAACAGCACCTCGGCGCAGCGACCCGGATGCCACGGCAGGTATTGCGCGGCACGCAGTTCCACCGTGACGCCGGCGGCGTCGGCGATCGTGCGGACCGCGGCGAACGCGTCCGACGCGTCGGCGGCGCGACCTGTGCCCCAGGGACCGGACGGCTCCCGCTGACCCGCCAGGACGACGGCCACATGCAGCGGCTGCGCCGGCAGCGACTTCAGCAGTTCGGCGATCTGCTCGTCGGTGGGACGACGGTCCACCGGGAGCGCCTCGACCGGCTTGGTGTCCGGACCCGGCTCGACGACCTGCGCGATGCCGTACAGCGCCAGGTCGCGCTGGCCGCGAGAGGTGTTGCGCGCCAAGACCTCCAGCATGCCGGGCAGCAGCGTGGTGGCCAGTTCGGGGCGATCCGACTCGAGCGGGTTGAGCACCTTGGAGGTGTTGCGACGCGGGTCGTCGGCGTCGAGTCCCCATGTGTCGAACACCGCGTGCGGCAGGAACACCGGCGGCAGGATCTCCACGTACCCGGACGCCGCCAGGGTGCGTCCGACGGCGCGGCGACGACGCTGCTGCGGGGTCAGTCCCCGGCCCGCGGGTGCCTGCGGCAGCACCGACGGAATCTGCTCGAGACCCTCGAGGCGCAGCACCTCCTCCACCAGGTCGGCGGGCTGTGCCACGTCGGGACGCCACGACGGCGGGGTCACGACCAACTGGCCGTGTCCGGTCTCGCTGACGCCGACCTCCACGGTGCAGCCGATCTGCGTCAGACGACGTGCGGCGGTGCCGTTCGGGTAGGTCACGCCCGCGACGCGGTCCGGCAGATCGATGTCCATGCGGATCTGACCCGCCGGGGTCACGCCGCCGACATCGCTGAGGACGGGCTCGATGGTGCCGCCCGCGATCTCCACGAGGAGCGCGGCCGCGCGATCGAGTGCCGGCAGTGCCACCTCTGGGTCGACGATCCGCTCGTAGCGCTTGCTGGCCTCGCTCGTCAGCTTGTGACGGCGCGCGGTCTTGAACACCGCCAGCGGATCCCACGTCGCCGACTCCAGCAGGATGTCGGTGGTGCCGTCGTGGACCTCGGTGCTCGCACCACCCATGACACCGGCGAGCGAGATCGCGCCGGAGTTGTCGGCGATGACGACGTCCTCGGCGTCGAGGGTGCGCTCCACACCGTCGAGGGTGGTCAGCTTCTCCCCCGCTTCGGCACGGCGGACGACGAGACCGCCGTCGACCTTCGTGGCATCGAACGCGTGCAGCGGCTGGCCGAGCTCGAGCAGGACGTAGTTGGTGACGTCGACGGCCGGGGAGATCGGACGCACGCCCGACAGCAGCAGTCGCCGTTGCAGCCACCACGGGCTGACGGCCTTGGGGTCGATGCCGGTGATCCGGCGCGCCGTGAACCGGGTGGCCTTCGACTCGGGCTGCAGCTCGATCGGCCACGCCTCGCCGCCCTCGGCGGGCAGCGCAGGGACGACGGCCGGGTCGGCGAACTCGAGGTCGAACCCGCACGCGAGCTCACGGGTCAGACCGCGGACCGAGAAGCAGTAGCCGCGGTCCGGGGTGATGTTGAGCTCGATGATCGTGTCGTCGAGACCGAGCAGCTCGTTGGCGTCGGTACCCGGCTCGGCGGTGCCCGGCTCGAGGACCAGGATCCCCGAGTGGTCCTTACCGATGCCCAGCTCGGACGCCGAGCACATCATGCCGTTGGACACCTGGCCGTACGTCTTACGAGACGCGATCGCGAAGCCACCGGGCAGCACGGCGCCGGGCAGGGCCGCGACGACCAGGTCGCCCTCGGCGAAGTTGCGTGCACCGCAGACGATCTCCTGCGGCGCGTCGGCACCGACGTCGACCTTGCAGAAGCGGATCGGCTTCTTGAACTCGGTGAGTTCGGTGATCTCCAGGACACGACCCACCACCAGCGGACCGGATACCGGCTCGAGGGTGTCGACCTCCTCGACTTCGAGACCGACGCGGACGAACCCGGCGTCCAGTTCCTCGGCGCTCACCTGCCACTCGGGGGTCGCCCGCTGCAGGATCTCGGTCAGCCACGATTGCGCTACTCGCACGTCTTCTCAGCTCTCTCGCTCGTGAAGTCTGTGTTCTCTGGGCATTCCGCATGCTCCACGCCGCTCATGTCCTCTGGGCATTCCGCAGGCCCCACGCCTCATGCCTGCACACCGAAGGGCAGCGTGAATCGCACGTCGCCCTCGACGATGTCCCGCATGTCCGGGATGCCGTTGCGGAACTGCAGGGTCCGCTCGAGACCCATACCGAACGCGAAACCGGAGTACTCGTCAGGGTCGATCCCGCACGCGCGCAGCACGTTCGGGTTCACCATGCCGCAGCCGCCCCACTCGACCCAGCCGGCGCCGCCCTTCTTGTTCGGGAACCACACGTCGACCTCCGCGGAGGGCTCGGTGAACGGGAAGTAGTTGGGGCGCATACGCGTCCGAGTCTCCGGGCCGAACAGCGCGCGGGCGAACGCGTCCAGCGTGCCGCGCAGGTTCGCCATCGTCAGGCCCTTGTCCACGGCGAGACCCTCGACCTGCGAGAACACCGGGGTGTGGGTGGCGTCGAGTTCGTCGGTGCGGAACGTGCGGCCCGGGCAGACGACGTAGATCGGCACGTCGCGCTGGAGCATCGTGCGCACCTGCACCGGCGAGGTGTGCGTACGGAGCACCTGGCGCGAGTTCGGCGGAGCGATGTGGAAAGTGTCCTGCATCGTGCGCGCCGGATGATCGGGCAGGAAGTTCAGCGCGTCGAAGTTGAAGTGCTCGGTCTCGACCTCGGGACCCTCGGCGACCTCCCAGCCCATCGCGACGAACACGTCGGCGATCTGGTCCGAGATGATGGTAATCGGGTGCCGCGCACCCGCCGGACGACGATCCGACGGCAGGGTGACGTCGATGGCCTCCGCGACCAGCACGGCGGCATCGCGCTCGGCGAGCAACACCTCACGGCGCGCATCGAAGGCCGTGGTGACCCGGGTACGCGCGACGTTGACGCGCTTGCCGGCGTCCGCCCGCTCGTTGCCGGGCAGCGCGCCCAGACCACGCTTCGCGAGCGCGATCGGCGCCTTGTCACCGAGGTGTTCGATCTTCGCCTTGGCGAGCGCATCGAGGTCCGCGGCGGCCGCGAAGGCCTCCTCTGCCGCGAGCGCCGCGGCGGCGAGCGCCTCCTCGGTGAGCGCGTTCGCATCGACAGTCGGCGGGGCTACGCCCTCATTCTTGGCCACGACCGGTGCAACTCCTTGTCTATCGATGGATATAGCGCGCGCGAGCACAACACTCGAATCCTAGGCGATTGCCCCAGGACGATTCGAACGAGTTCGAAGACCGGTCACGAGTCCCGATGCTGGACGCGCGCGCTGGCGTACAGGCAGATGGAGGCGGCCGTCGCGAGGTTGAGGCTCTCGGCGCGCCCGCGAATGGGGATCCGCACACGGTGATCGGCCCGCGCCGCGACCGCGGGATCGAGTCCGTGCGCCTCGTTGCCGAACAACCAGGCCGTGGGACGGGCCAGCAGGTCGTCGGCCTCGTCGAGGTCGACCTCACCGTCGGCGGCGGTCGCGAGGATCTGGATGCCGGCGCCCGACAGCGTGTCCAGCACCACGTCGGTGTTCCGCTCGCGCACGATCGGCAGGTGGAACAGACTCCCGGCGGAGGAGCGCACACACTTGCCGTTGTGCGGGTCGACGCTGTCGCCGGCGAGGATCGCCGCGTCGGCGCCCACCGCGTCGGCCACCCGGATGACGGTGCCCGCGTTGCCGGGTTCACCGATCGCCACCGGCACCGCCAGCAGGCGTGTCGTGGAGGCCAGCGCGGCGTCCAGCGGCACGTCCAGCAGATCGCAGACCGCGACGACACCCGGCGGGGTGACGGTGTCGCTCAGGGCACGGATCGCACGATCGGTGACGAGCGAGCTGCGGACGCCCGCGACGCGCGCCTTCTCGATCAGATCGGGGTATCGCGCGGCCGCGTTCTCGGTGTAGAAGAGCTCGTGCACCGGCACGGACGCGAGCGCCTCGGTGACCGCGTTCTCACCCTCGGCGAGGAACCGGCCCGCCTTCCTGCGCTCTGCGCCGCGCAGGAGCTTGACAGCAGAAACGACCCGTGGAGTCCGTTCGGTGAACGGATCCACGGGTCGATCCCGGAACTGCTGACTCAGGCCGCTTCTCCGGCCGGAGCGTTGACGTCTGCCGGCAGAGCAGCCTTCGCGACCGCGACCAGGCCGGTGAACGCCTCGGCGTCGGAGACGGCGAGCTCGGCGAGGATCTTGCGGTCGACCTCGACACCCGCAGCCTTCAGGCCCTGGATGAAGCGGTTGTAGGTGATGTCGTTGGCGCGAGCCGCAGCGTTGATACGCGCGATCCACAGCTTCCGGAAGTCGCCCTTGCGCGCGCGACGGTCACGGTAGGCGTAGGTCATCGAGTGGAGCTGCTGCTCCTTGGCCTTGCGGTACAGGCGCGAACGCTGTCCGCGGTAGCCGCTCGAGGCCTCGAGAATCGAACGACGCTTCTTCTGGGCGTTGACTGCCCTCTTTACGCGTGCCACTGCAAAATCCTGTCAATCTTCGGGGCGCTGGTGCTGCCCCGTGTGGTCAGTAGGGGAAGAGCTCAGATGCCGAGCAGGCGCTTGATGCGAGGAGCATCGCTGTCGGCGACGACGGCCTTGCCATCGAGGCGACGGGTCACGCGGGAGCTCTTGTGCTCGAGCAGGTGGCGACGTCCGGCCTTCTGGCGCAGGATCTTTCCGCTACCGGACACCTTGAATCGCTTCGCGGTGCCGCTATGGGTCTTCGACTTGGGCATGGAGTCCTCAGTTCTTGTGTTCTCTGTACTTCGGTCTTGCGTGAAGTGGTCTGGCTAGCTGCTCGGCGCGGGAGCAGCGCCACCGTCACCGGTCGCCGGCTTCGGCGGAACGGCCTGGGCGCCTTCCTGTGCCTTCGCGCGCGTCTTCGCACCCTTGTGCGGGGCCAGCACCATCGTCATGTTTCGACCGTCCTGCTTCGCGGAGGTCTCCACGAAACCGAGGTCGGCGACGTCGGCGCCGAGACGCTGCAGCAGACGGAACCCGAGCTCGGGTCGAGACTGCTCGCGACCACGGAACATGATCGTGACCTTGACCTTGGATCCGGCCTCGAGGAAGCGAATGACGTTCCGCTTCTTGGTCTCGTAATCGTGATCGTCGATCTTCGGGCGGAGCTTCTGCTCCTTGATGACGGTCTGCTGCTGGTTCTTGCGCGATTCGCGCGCCTTCTGCGCCGTCTCGTACTTGAACTTGCCGTAGTCCATGATCTTGCAGACCGGCGGACGGGCATCGGGAGCCACCTCGACGAGGTCGAGGTCTGCCTCGAGGGCGACGCGGAGCGCATCTTCAACACGCACGATCCCAACCTGTTCACCGCCGGGTCCGATGAGGCGAACCTCGGGAACGCGGATGCGATCGTTGATGCGGGTCTCAGTGCTGATGGGGCCTCCTAGGTTGAGCGGTGCAGTCCGGTGACCGCGCCGCAGCCCGTGCGCCCTCTACCCCAACAAGAAAGCCCCGCGTCAGCGACAGAGTCGCCGTGCGGGGCCCGATGTCGACCGGTCACACACCAGCCCCGAGATTTCGGGCCTGCCGTCCCTTCGTGAGATCGAAGGAGCCGCTCGGGAACCGATCTGAACGATCAGCACTGATCCGTGCGGCGACCGGACCACTGAACTGCACCTGACGGCGCCGCGCAGAGGTGGGAGTCGGACTCCACTTTGCTGCCCTGGCCAAGGCCGAGGGCGGTCGTGACGAACAGCGTAGCACCCATCGAGACGCCGATCGAATCGCGCCCGCCCGCGTCACCCTGTCGCGGCGGCCCCCGCACGCGGATGGAATCCTCTTCACCATGACGCAGAACCCCGATCCGGCCGATTCCGTCCAGCACGCCGAGGACGATCTCGACGACGTTCGCGAACTCGCCGAGGTTCCCGCGATCGAGGTGATCAGCCGCGCCGCCGTGATGCTGATGAGCTCGGCCGCCGAGAAGCTCGGCCTGTCGGACGCCGACCCGGACAACAGCCCCCACCTCGACCTCGACGAAGCACGCCGCGTGATCACCGCACTCGCCGGACTGGTCACCGCCTCGGTCGAGTACCTCGGCCCGCACGCCGGCCCGATCCGCGAGGGCCTGCAGGCCCTCCAGCGCGCCTTCCGCGAGGCGTCGGCGCACCCCGACGAGCCCGGCAAGGGCCCGGGCGAGAAGTACACCGGACCGGTCTACTGAGCACCCGCCGGCCCCCGGCCGGCACCGACACCCGGTCGCCGACACGGCACGCGCCCTAACCTGCACACATGGCCGCAACGAACAAGACCCAGGCAACCGACGCGAGCGTCGCAGAGTTCCTCGACAAGGTCGCGGATCCGACCCGGCGGGCCGACGCACTCGAGCTGCGGTCTCTGATGGAGTCGGCGACCGGGGCGCCGGCGACGATGTGGGGCACGAGCATCGTGGGCTTCGGCACGCGGTCCTACCGGTATGCGAGCGGCCGGTCGGGCCGGACGCCCCTGATCGGCTTCTCCCCCCGCGCCTCTGCGCTGACTCTGTACCTGACCCTCGACTTCGACGCCGAGGCCGCCGCTCTGGCAGGCCTGGGTCCTCACAAGCTGGGCAAGGGCTGCCTGTACGTGACCCGCCTCGATCGAGTCGACAAAGCGACCCTGGTCAACCTGATCGCAGGTTCGGTGACTGCAGGTCGCGAACTCGACGAGAACTGAAAGCCCGTCGCCGGGCGGCGCTTTCATACGTGCGGCCCGCGCGAACTGGTCAAACGCTCAATTCCAGCGGGCCGCCGAACCGATTCGGTGCAACGCGAAGAATCGGTCAGCGGACATCACACCCGTAACGCCCGTCACATTGGTAGCGTCCACCTCGTGTGATCAAGATCATGATCATGATCACGCACCTCCCCCACCGGGCCCTCGAGCCTCGAGGGCAGAACCGAAGGAGCTACCCATGGGATCCATCTCCACCATCCTCGGCGGCCTGATGAACGCCATCACCAACGGAGACATCGACATCGCCGCTCTTCTGAGCGGCCTGCTCAGCGGATCCGCGGAACAGCAGCAGGGCGGCGGCCAGTAGGGTCCCGACTCCACGGCGGCGGGGTAGCTCGGACCCCGCCGCCGTTTCCGGTTTCGCCGCCGGACGATCCCCACAGGCTCCCGCGCCGGCGTCGACCATTCCGGCCCGACCGCAAAATCTGGACATATGTCCGATTTACCCTCCTTCCAGCGGAGATGGTCGGGCAAATACGGCGGCCTGCTCGGTGCACTCAGCGGCGGGCAGTTCGACATCGCTGCACTGCTGGACTCCCTGGCCGGCGGATCGGGCCAGCAGCAGCCCGCTTGATTGAGCGTCGGCTGACAGCTTGACGGCGGTGGGGACCTCGGTCCCCACCGCCGTTCGTGTCTCGAGACCGCGCCACGGTTCCTCGGCGACGGAGTCGCGCCGTTCTATCCGACGGCGGCGGCCTTCTTCACCCGCTTCCGGGGCGCCGCTCCAGCCTTGCGGGCGGCCGCCTTGGGCGCCGCCGCCCCGTTGCCGGCCGCGGACGGCGTTTCCAGAACTTCCTTCAGGAACCGACCGGTGTAACTCTCCGGTACTGCCGCAACAGCTTCCGGAGTTCCCTCCGCGACCACCGTCCCGCCACCGGAACCACCTTCGGGTCCCATGTCGACGATCCAGTCGGAGGTCTTGATCACGTCGAGGTTGTGCTCGATCACGATCACCGTGTTGCCCTTGTCCACGAGCCCACCCACGACCTTGAGCAGCTTTCGAATGTCCTCGAAGTGCAGGCCGGTGGTCGGTTCGTCCAGCACGTACACCGTGCGGCCCGTCGACCGCTTCTGCAGTTCGGCGGCGAGCTTGACCCGCTGCGCCTCGCCACCGGAGAGGGTGGGCGCGGGCTGCCCCAGCCGGACATAGCCGAGGCCGACCTCGACGAGCGTCTTCAGGTACCGGTGGATGGACGTCACCGGTTCGAAGAATTCGGCGGCCTCCTCGATCGGCATGTCGAGGACCTCGGCGATGGTCTTGCCCTTGTAGTGCACCTCGAGCGTCTCGCGGTTGTACCGAGCGCCGTGACACACCTCGCACGGAACGTAGACGTCGGGCAGGAAGTTCATTTCGATCTTGAGGGTGCCGTCGCCCGAGCACGCCTCGCAGCGACCGCCCTTGACGTTGAACGAGAACCGGCCCGGCTGGTAGCCACGCACCTTCGCCTCGGTGGTGGCGGCGAACAGGGTCCGGATCTTGTCGAACACGCCGGTGTACGTGGCTGCGTTGGACCGCGGCGTGCGACCGATCGGCGACTGGTCGACCTGCACCAGCTTGTCGAGCTGATCGAGCCCGTTGATCCGGGTGTGCCGGCCGGGCACCTGACGGGCACCGTTGAGCTTGTTGGCCATCACGGTCGCGAGAATGTCGTTGACCAGTGTCGACTTCCCCGAACCAGAGACGCCGGTGACCGAGGTGAGCACGCCCAGCGGGAAGCTCACATCGATGCCCTTGAGATTGTTCTCGCGAGCGCCGACCACGGTGACCTGACGCTTACGGTCGACGACCCGACGCACGGCCGGCACGTCGATGGTGCTGCGACCGGAGAGGTACGCACCGGTGAGCGATTCCTGGTTGGTCAG
Source organism: Rhodococcus sp. AG1013 (assembly GCF_003350365.1). NCBI lineage: Bacteria > Bacillati > Actinomycetota > Actinomycetes > Mycobacteriales > Nocardiaceae > Rhodococcus > Rhodococcus sp. AG1013. The sequence goes on along the minus strand of NZ_QQAT01000015.1, from coordinate 112,835 downwards.
TAGTTCCTTGTAGGTACCGCTGTGCACCACCCGGCCGCCGTGCTCACCCGCGAGCGGTCCGATGTCGACGACCCAGTCGGACGTGCGGATGGTGTCCTCGTCGTGCTCGACGACGATGAGCGTGTTTCCGAGGTCGCGGAGACGCGTCAGGGTTTCGATGAGTCGCCGGTTGTCGCGCTGGTGCAGACCGATGGACGGCTCGTCGAGCACGTACAGGACACCGACGAGGCCGGAACCGATCTGCGTCGCCAACCGGATGCGCTGGGCCTCGCCGCCCGACAACGTCCCGGCCGCGCGGGCCAGCGACAGGTACTCGAGTCCGACGTCGAGCAGGAATCCGAGCCGCGCCTGGACCTCCTTGAGGACCTGACCGGCGATGGCCTCCTCGCGGGAACCGAGGGTGAGGCTGTTCAGGAAGGCGGCGCAGTCCGCGATCGACAGCTCGCAGACCTGCGCGATCGACTTCTTGCCGTACGTCGCTGACGCGATCGTGACGGAGAGGATCTCCGGCCGCAGGCGGGCGCCGTTGCACGCGGGACACGGGATGTCGCGCATGTAGCCGTCGTAGCGCTCCTTCATCTGCTCCGACTCGGTCTGTTCGAGCCGACGGTGCAGGAACGGCATGACGCCCTCGAACTCGGCGTAGTACGAGCGGGTGCGGCCGTAGCGGTTCTTGTACTTGACGTGGACCTGCTCGGTGCTCCCCTCGAGGATCGCCTTGCGCGCCTTGGCCGGGAGTTTGTTCCACGGCGTGGTCATGTCGAAGCCCATGATGTCGCCGAGCCCGGACAGCAGGCGCCCGAAGTACTCGGCACTCTGCCCCATCGACCACGGCGCGATGGCGCCGTCCTCGAGCGAGAGCTCGGGATCCGGGACCACCAGGTCGGGGTCGACCTCCTTGCGGATCCCGAGTCCCGTGCACTCCGGGCAAGCGCCGTACGGCGAGTTGAAGGAGAACGAGCGCGGCTCGAGGTCGTCGATCGCCAGCGGGTGGCCGTTGGGGCACGCGAGCTTCTCCGAGAACCGCCGTTCGCGATCGGACGCATTCTCGTCGCGATCGACGAAGTCGAGCACGACGATGCCCTCGGCCAGGCGCAGCGCCGTCTCGACCGAGTCGGTGAGCCGCTGCTTGGAGCTCGCCTTGACGGTCAGGCGGTCGACGACCACCTCGATGTCGTGCTTCTCCTGCTTCTTCAGCTTCGGAGGATCGGTCAGGGGATGAACCACACCATCGACCCGCACCCGCGAGTAGCCCTGCGAGTTGAGCTGCTCGAACAGGTCGACGAACTCGCCCTTACGGGTACGGACCACCGGTGCGAGCACCTGGAAGCGGGTACCCTCCTCCATCTCGAGGACTTGGTCGACGATCTGCTGCGGCGTCTGCCGCGCAATCTGCTCGCCACAGACCGGGCAGTGCGCGGAACCCGCGCGCGCATACAGCAGGCGCAGGTAGTCGTACACCTCCGTGATGGTGCCGACGGTCGACCGCGGGTTGCGGTTGGTCGACTTCTGATCGATCGACACCGCGGGCGACAGGCCCTCGATGAAGTCGACGTCGGGCTTGTCCATCTGGCCGAGGAACTGACGCGCGTACGCGGACAGCGATTCGACGTAGCGTCGCTGCCCCTCGGCGAAGATCGTGTCGAACGCGAGGCTGGACTTGCCGGAGCCCGACAGACCCGTGAAGACGATGAGGCTGTCCCGGGGCAGATCGAGATTGATCCCTCGCAGATTGTGCTCACGCGCACCTTGCACGATCAGGCGATCCGCCACACGTAGTCCCTTCTCGGTTTCGACCTTGGCGCGGACACACTCGTCCGGGCGCAGCCCATGGTAGGCGTGGGCACCGACAAACTCCCCGACCAGCAGATTTCCCGGTGATCGGCGGCGGCGATCCGCAACGCCCCGATTCGACGGTAGCCTCCCGATCATGGAGCAGCAGCGCATCATCATCGACGACGACTACACCGGCGACCTGTCCGCGGCCTCGGGCGCCCAGCGTCGTACCGTGCCCGGCGCGACGATCGTCAAGATGTCGGTGGGCCCGATGGACAACAACACGTACCTCGTCACGTGTTCCGAGACCGGAAAGTCGCTGCTCATCGACGCGGCGAACGACGCCGAGCGGATCGCCGCGCTCATCGCGCAGCAGGCGCCCCAGCTCGAGCTGATCGTCACGACCCACCAGCACCACGACCACTGGTTCGCGCTCGCCGAGGTCGCCGGCAGCACTGGTGTTCCCACCGCGGCGCACCCGCTGGACTCGGAGATCCTCTCCGTCACCCCCTCGCGTGCGCTGAACGACGGCGACCTCGTGACGGTGGGCGATCTCACGCTCGAGGTGATCCATCTGGCCGGGCACACGCCGGGTGGGATCACGCTCGCCCTGACCGAGAAGAACGACGGCGGCCGCGTCCACCTGTTCACCGGAGACTCGCTGTTCCCGGGCGGCGTCGGCAAGACCCCGGACGCCGAGCGGTTCACGTCGCTGATGGACGACGTCGAGACCAAGCTGTTCGCCCGTTTCCCCGACGACACCGTCTTCTACCCCGGCCACGGCAAGGACTCCACCCTCGGCGCCGAGCGCCCGCATCTCGACGAGTGGCGCGAACGCGGCTGGTAGCCAGGAGCAGGTGGGCGCTGCGCCGGTCAGCCCTCTGTACCGTCTTGCGTGCCCGCACGCAGAAACTCGTCCAGGACCCGGAAGAACCGGTCGGGCTCGTCCAGATGCGGGAAGTGACCGGCGTCGGGGAAGATCTCGATCCGGCTGTTCGGCACTTCCTGTCGAACATTCTCCGTGTGGTGCGCTGGAATCATCGTGTCCTTGCCGCCCCAGACGAGCATGGCAGGCAGAGTTTCGAACCGCGGAAAGTGCTGCTTCGCGCTGACGGTTTGGCCGCGCGGACCCACGACCGCACGGACGGACGCCAGAAACGCTTCCCGGGTGGCCTTGTCGGCAACGGTGCCCAGCGAGCGCCATGTCTCGACGGCACTGGGGCTCGGCTGCACGGGCAGACCCAGGCGACCCAAGTGCCGGAGCGCGGACTCGGTGTTTCGGCGCACCCAGCCGGACGCGAGAATCGGCAGTACCAACTCACTGCCCGGCAATGTCGCCGCCTTGAGATACGTGCTCACCTCGGGGCCGAGTCCACCGCTGCTCACCAGGCACAATCGCTCTACCCGCTCGGGAAAGAGGTACGCCATCTGCATGACGATTCCACCGCCGAGCGAGTGGCCCACCAGTGGCGCCGATGCGATCTTCAGGTATTCCATGAGATCACGCACTGTCGCGGCGTGAGAGCTGAGCGAGTAGTCACCGCGCGGCTTGTCCGAGTCGCCATGCCCGAACAGGTCAGGCGCAACGACACGGTACTTCTCGGCGAGCATGTCGATCTGCGGACCCCACGACTTGTGCGAGCCGAGCAGTCCATGTACGAGGATCACAGGCGGGCCCTCGCCGAGGTCGACGTATGCGAGAACGTCCTTGTGGAAAACTACGGACTCGAACTCGTAGTGCGGCATTGTCGCCCTTCCGTAGCTGGGTCAGCCGACGCATCCCAACCTACAAGCGGATCGGACGCGACGACCAGGGCCGCCACGAAACCGGTCGGGCCCCGGGTGCTCGGGGACCGGCTGCCGGTCGATCCGAAGTTCGGCAAGAACACCGTCGGGCGGATGCGAACGGCGTAGGTTTGGTTCATCGACGAGACGCCCTCGACAGTGGGCGCCGGCGATCGGGGAGCAGACGGCCATGGACACGTCACGAGAGCCCAGTCGGCGATGACGCGCTTCGAGATCGACCCGCGTCGTATCGACGCGGTGATCGTCGATTTCGACGGCGTCACACCGCCACGGCGTGAGTCCGCTGTCGGCACGGACCAGACCACAGCGCTCGAATCCACCGTTGCCCTTGTCCGAGGGCTACAAGCCATCGGAGTCGGCACTGCGGTGGTTTCGTCCGGGCCCCGCTGGGCGCAGGTCCTGGATTCCGGCGGGCTCGGCGACCTGGTCTCGGTCGGGACCGACACCGCGACCACCGGCGGGGCCACGCCGCCCGCGCCGGCCGCGGCAGCCCGCCGACTCGGCAGCCCTCCCGCCCGCGCCGCGGTGATCGTCGGCTCCGCGGCGAGTGCCAGCGCCGCACGCAGCGCTGGATTCGCACTGGTGATTGGAGTGGCTCCCGACAGCCGCTCTGCAGAGTTGCACCGTGCCGGCGCGAATGTGGTGGTGGCAGAGACGGACCAGATCGGCATCCGCACCCACGACCGCCGTATGTCGGAGATCCCCAATGCTCTGACCTCACGGCACCAGGCGTCCGCCATCCTGCGGACCCGGCGCCCAGCAGTGTTTCTCGACTTCGACGGCACCCTGGCACCCATCGTGAATGATCCCGCGGCGGCTGTCCCGGTCGCGGGGATGACGACGGAACTCACCAGGTTGGCACGCTATTGCCCGCTTGCAGTGATCAGCGGCCGCGACCTGTCCGACATCCAGGCGCGGGTCGGTGTGCCGGGAATCTGGTACGCGGGCAGCCACGGGTTCGAGCTCACCGGACCAGATGGACAGTACTACCGGAACGAGGCGGCCTCGGCAGCTGTCGCCGACCTCGAGCGGGTCGCCGAAGCTCTGCGGAAACGCATCGGTGCCGTTCCCGGAATTCTTGTGGAACACAAACGTTTCGGTGTGGCGGTGCACCACCGAAACGTCGAGTCCGACCGGGTAGAAGAGGTCGTCGCCGCGGTACACGAGGTCGCGGCCAGCGAAAGCCGCCTCCGAATCTCGAACGGACGCATGGTGACCGAGCTCCAGCCCGATGTCGACTGGGACAAGGGGCAGGCCCTCCTCTGGGTGCTCGAGCACATCGAGGGCGCAACGGAGCTGCTACCGGTGTTCGTCGGCGACGACCTCACCGACGAAGACGCATTCGACGCCGTAGCCGATACCGGGGTCGGGATCGTGGTCCGCCACGGCGAGCACGGGGATCGGCGGTCGGCGGCGCAGTTCTCGGTGGACAGCCCGGAGGAGGTACGCGAACTACTGCAACGACTGGCGGACCTGCTGGGCAGCGATCCATCGACGACGCCGCCACCAGGAGACCCGTGGACGGTGTTCTTCGAGGGTTACGACCCATCCACCGAGAAGCTGCGCGAGGTCATGTGCGCCGTCGGCAACGGATACTTCGCGACCCGAGGGTGTGCACCCGAAACCGCCGCCGGCGTCGTGCACTATCCGGGCACCTACGCTGCGGGAGTCTTCAACCGTCTGCGGGACGACATCGGGGGAAACCTGATCGAGAACGAGAGCATGGTGAACCTGCCGAACTGGCTCCCCGTGACGTTCCGGATCGAGGATGGGCAGTGGTTCGACATCGACACGTCCGACCTGCTCGAGTTTCGCCAGTACCTCGATCTGCGCCGTGCGGTTCTGACCCGGAGGTTCCGATTCCGGGACGAGGCCGGCCGGGTCACGTCCGTCGTCCAGCGGCGATTCGTCGCCATGCACTTCCCGCACGCGTGTGCGCTCGAGACGACGATCGTGCCCGAGAACTGGTCCGGCCGAATCGAATTCCGATCGGCTCTGGACGGAGCAGTCCAGAACACTCTCGTCGAGCGCTATCGGCGTCTCGACGGCAAGCACCTGACACCGATGCACGCCACCGCCGTCTCGGACGACACGGTGCTGTTGGTGGTGCAGACCAATAAATCGCGGATACCGGTGGCGATGGCGGCCAGGAGCACGGTGTGGCGCGATCACGAGCGCGTCGAGTCCGTGTCGCGCCGCCTCGACGTCGACGGTCGAATCGGGCACGACATCGCCGTCGAAACCGCATCGGGTGAGCCGGTGACGCTGGAGAAGATGGTGACGGTCTTCACCGGCCACGATCATGCGACGTCCGAACCGGGGGACGCCGCCATCCGCTGGCTCGACCGTCTCCCCCGATTCGACGCAGTGCTCGACGGCCACGTCATGGCCTGGGCGCACCTGTGGGACAGCGTGGGTATCGAGCTCGAGGGCCACGGTCACGCTCTGCGGATCGTCCGGCTTCACCTTCTCCAGATGCTGCAGACAGTCTCCCCCAACACTGCAGACCTGGACGCCGGCGTGCCTGCGCGCGGGCTCCATGGAGAGGCGTACCGGGGTCACATCTTCTGGGATGAACTTTTCGTTTTTCCGGTGCTCAACCTGCGCCTACCGACTTTGACCCGGTCGCTGCTCCGCTACCGCCACCGGCGTCTGAGGGAGGCAAGGAGGGCGGCGATCGAGGCAGGCCGAACAGGCGCCATGTTCCCGTGGCAGTCGGGCAGCGACGGCCGTGAGGAGAGTCAGCAGCTACACCTCAACCCGATCTCCGGTCGCTGGATCCCAGACCCGAGCCGACGCCAGCACCACGTCGGAATCGCCATTGCCTACAACGTGTGGCAGTACTACCAAGTCACCGGCGACCTGGAGTTCCTCATCGCTTTCGGCGCCGAGATGCTGATGGAGATCGCCCGCTTCTACGCAGGGCTCGCATCGTACGACGGGGCACGCGGCCGGTACACGATCCGCGGCGTCATCGGCCCCGACGAGTTCCACTCCGGCTACCCGGGGGCGCCCTTCGACGGTGTGGACAACAACGCGTACACCAACGTCATGTCGGTCTGGGTACTTCTGCGAGCTATCGAGGCACTCGAGTTGCTCCCGTTGCAGATCCGGTCGGATCTGATGCAAGCCCTTGGACTGCACACACAGGAGATCGCCCGTTGGAAGGAGATCAGTCGCAGAATGTTCGTCCCCTTCCACGACGGAGTCATCAGCCAGTTCGAGGGGTACGGCCAGCTGGCCGAACTGGATTGGGAACGCTACCGCCGGCGCTACCCTGACATCCAGCGCCTCGACCGCATCCTCGAGGCGGAGGGCGACGACGTCAACTGCTATCGCGCTTCCAAGCAGGCCGACGTCCTCATGCTGTTCTACCTGCTGTCCGCCGACGAGCTACGCGAGCTGCTCGAAGGACTCGGATACGAGTTTCCCGGCGAGAACATCCCCCGGACCATCGACTACTACCTGACGCGCACGACGCACGGCTCGACGCTGAGCAGCGTCGTCCACTCGTGGGTGTTGGCTCGAGCGAATCGGAGCCAGGCAATGGAGTTCTTCGACCGAGTACTCAAATCGGATATCGCGGACATCCAGGGTGGTACTACGTCGGAGGGTATCCACCTCGCCGCGATGGCCGGCAGCGTCGATCTGGTCCAACGCTGCTTCTCCGGGCTGGAGACCCGCGGTGATCGACTCGTGTTCTCCCCGCTCTGGCCCGAATCCCTCGGCACACTGGAGTTTCCCGTCTTCTACCGCGGGCACCGTCTGCTGGTGCAAATCAGTGGGCGACGGGTGCAGGTCAGCGCTGGGGCCGGCACCCAGCCTGCGATCGAGATCGAGTGCCGCGGCCGGGTGGCGGAACTTCATCCAGGATCCACTGTCACATTGAGTTGAGCCCGCACGCTGGAGAACCCGGTAAACAGGTGCTCGGCGACAACCGAACCCGCCCGGCGGCCCGCCGACTTTCCATGCCGGATGGGAGCAGTCTGGCTACGGTGGAAGTCGAACCTAGGTTGGGAGGCCGTCCATGATCGTTCGCCGAATTGCCCGCCCGTTGCTGTCCACCGTGTTCATCGCCGGTGGAATCGATTCCCTGCGAAGCCCGGCACCGAAAGCGCAGGCCGCCGGCCCGTTTCTGGAGAAGAGTGTCGAGACGTTGCCGGCCGCGGTGACCCAGCGGGTCCCGTCCGACCCCGAAACCCTCGTGAAGATCAACGCCGCGGTCCAGATCGGTGCCGGCGCGATGCTGGCGCTCGGCAAGGCGCCACGGGCGTCGTCGCTCGTCCTCGCCGGAACACTGGTCCCGACGACGCTCGCCGGACACGACTTCTGGAACGTCGACGATCCGCAGCAGCGCGCGATGCAACGCATGCAGTTCTTCAAGAACATGACGATGCTCGGTGGGCTCCTGATCGCGGCCGTCGACACCGAGGGCAAACCGTCGCTCGGGTGGCGCGGACGTCGGGCGGCCCGAAAGGCGCAGGCCAAGGTCGCTGACGCCGTCTCGACCAACGGCGACGACCACGCCCTGGCCGTCGTGTCGGACCGAGCCCGGACCGCGGCAGAACAGGCCGGCGAACGCAGCGGTGAACTGCTCGACGCCGCCCGTCAGCGCGGCGCGGTGCTTGCACACCTCGCCAAGGAGCGTGGCACCGAACTCACCGAGGTCGCCCGTGAACGGGGGCCCGTGCTCGCCGAGTTGGCCAAGGAGCGCGGCACCGAGCTCGCCCAGCTTGCCCGCGAGCGCGGCACCGAGTGGGCCGCGACGGCCAGCGAGCAGGGTGAGGTTCTGAGCCGGCGGGCACGGAAGCAGGCCGAGCGGGCACTTGCCACCGCGCGGGCGAAGGCCGCCGAACTCCAGGACTGACCCAGCACACCGGCTCGGAAACTCACACCGTCAAGCGAGGTGATGACTATGCCCACGAATCGCGCGAACGATTCGGACCCGCATCTGAAGGACCAGGAGCTGTACGAAAAGCTCAGGGACGAAGGCGAATCCAAGGAGAAGGCAGCGCGGATCTCCAACGCCGCCGCGAACGAGGGCAGGTCCTCGGTGGGCCACAAAGGTGGCAAGGCCGAGAACTACGAGGACCGCACCGTCGACGAGTTGCGGGAGCGTGCCAAGGAACTCGGGATCACCGGATACTCGTCGATGAACAAGCCCGAACTGATCTCCGAGCTCCGCAACCACTGACGCCCGCAAGTAGCGGGAAGCGAACTCACGTCGGATGGGCGGCGAGAAGGTCGTCGCGCAGGTCCTTGTCCAACGTGACACGGACGAGCGCCGACGCCGGCGGCGCCGTCTCACCGCCCGGCGCGAGCTCGCCCAGCCGCGCCACATCCGCGGGTTCGACGGCCTCCCGATCCGAGCCGGTCACCCGCGCGGGCCGTTCTCCGCCGGCGCCGTGCGGATCAGCTTCCGATTTGCGAACTCGAACAATCCGAGGTCGCCCAACTCCCGCCCGAATCCGGAACTCTTGACGCCGCCGAACGGCAGTTCCGGTTCGGTCGAAGTGGGGCGGTTGATCCACACCATGCCGCTGCCGATCCGGTCCGCGACCGCGCGGGCGCGATCAGGATCCGATCCGAAGACGGCGCCACCGAGCCCGTATCGGGTCGAGTTGGCGAGTTCGACGGCCTCGTCCTCGTCGGCCACGCGATAGACCACTGCGACCGGACCGAACAACTCCTCCTCGAAGGCACGCATTCCGCGCGTCACATCTGTGAGCACCGTCGCCTCGACGAAGGCTCCCTGTCCGTCCGGTCCACGGTTCTCGGGGCGGCCGCCACCCGCCGCGACGGTGGCCCCCTTGTCCAGGGCGTCGTCGATCTGCTCGAGCAGTGTCTGTGCCGCGTCCTCCGACGACAGCGGCGCCAGCGTGGTCCCCGGGTCCGACGGATCCCCGACCACGAGGTCATCGAAACGCCGGGCCAGTCCGGCCACGAAATCGTCGCAGATCGCGTCCGGGACGATGAACCGCTTCGCCGAGACACAGCTCTGACCGGCGTTGAGGATCCGGGCGGCCGCCGCGGCGTCCAAGGTGCCGCCGAGGTCGTCGGCGTCGAGGACGACGAACGGGTCGCTGCCACCGAGTTCGAGGACACACTTCTTGAGGTGCCGTCCGGCGATCTCCCCCAGCGACGCCCCCGCAGCCTCGCTGCCAGTGAGCGAAGCACCCTGCACCGCCGGGTGCGCGATCACACGTTCCACGTCCGAGACGTTCAGGTAGAGGTTGGTGTAGACGCCCTCGGGTGCACCGGCGTCGGAGAACAACCGCTCGAGTTCGTGAGCGGTCTGCGCGCACGAACTGGCGTGCTTGAGCAGCACCACGTTGCCGAGGAGCAGATTGGGGGCCGCGAACCGCGCGACCTGGTAGAGCGGAAAGTTCCAGGGCTCGATTCCGAGGAGCACCCCGATCGGCTCGTTCACCACCTCCGCCGTGCCGTCCGCGACGTCGATGCTGCGCGACCGGAGGAAGCCCGGACCACGCTGCGCGTAGTAGTCGACGATGTCCGCCGCGATGTCCACCTCGGCACGGCTTTCTTCGATCAGTTTGCCCATCTCCCGGGTGACGAGTCCGGCCAGTTCGTCCTTTCGTTCGCGCATCAGCTCGGCGGCACGGGTCAGGACCTGCGCTCGTCGTTCGACCGGCAGCGCGCGCCACCCGTCGAAGGCGTCGGCCGCCCGGTCGACGACCGCGTCCACCTGTTCACCGGCCAGATACGGGTACTCGGCAATCGTCCGGCCGGTGTACGGGTCGACGGTGTGGAACGGCCCTGCACCGGGCCCGGATGTGCCGGTGTGCTGCGTGCTCGTCGAGGTCATGGCCTCTCCTTCTGTTCGACAGCTACGACAGCAGTACCCCCGAACGCGGTCCGCTAAGCCTCGAGCACAGACGGGCGCGACACCGGCCCGATCTCACCTGGGATTCTGCGGCGGACGAGCGGGCGCACTAGACTGCTTGGGCGCTTTTCTGCCGTTCCCGAACCTAGGAGACCTCTTGTCGGACGAGGCCCGTGTGCACCCCGAACTCGAACACGAGCAGGGGTACGTGACGATGCTCTACGAACGTCTCGACGGTCTCCGCGAATACGCGTCGAACCGCCTCGGCCGGGTTCTCCTCGAGACCGGCGGGACACCGCAGGCTCGCAGCGAACGCGAATCGTTCACCCAGATGTACACCGAGGACATCGCCCGCTACGACGCCGCCGAGAACGGTCTGTGTTTCGGTCGCATCGACGTCGACGACGAGCCGCGGTATGTGGGTCGCGTCGGCATCCTCGACGAGGCCGACGACTACGAGACCCTGCTGCTCGACTGGCGTGCTCCCCTCGCGCGTCCCTTCTATCTCGCCACTCCGGCGGCGCCCGAGGGGGTGACGCGGCGACGGCACATCCGCAGCCGCAGCCGGACCGTCACCTCCATCAACGACGAGTACCTCGACCTCGCCGCTGCCGAGGCGAACGGTGACGGCGCGGGGGCCGGTGGTGTCGCCGGCGAGAGCGCGCTGTTGTCCGCGCTCAACGCCGCGCGGACCGGCCAGATGCACGACATCGTCGAGACCATCCAGAGCGAGCAGGACGCCATCATCCGGTCGACCCACAAGAGTGTGCTCGTGGTTCAGGGTGGTCCGGGAACCGGCAAGACCGCGGTGGCGCTGCACCGGGCCGCGTACCTGCTCTACACCTATCGGCAGCAACTCGAGAAGGCCGGTGTCCTCATCATCGGTCCCAACGCCACGTTCCTCGACTACATCAGCCAGGTGCTGCCGTCGCTCGGCGAAACCGGCGTACTGCTCTCGACGATCGGCGACCTGTACCCCGGCGTCCGGGCCACCCGAGAGGATTCGCTCGATGCGGGCACGCTCAAGGGCTCGCTCGCGATGATCGACGTGCTGAAGAAGGCGGTCCGCGACCGCCAGGAGGTTCCGACGGCGCCGATCGAACTGCGCTTCGACACCTACCCGATCACGCTGGACCGCAAGATCGTCACCCGCGCCCGCGGACGGGCCCGGTCGTCGAGGCGCCCGCACAACCTGGCGCGTCCGATCTTCGTGTCCGCGGCCATCGAGGCACTCGCCGATCAGCTCGCGGCCACCCTCGGCGCCAACATCGTCGACGGCGGCAACCTGCTCAGTCGCGACGACATCGCCGACATGCGGGACGAGATGCGTGAGGACCCGTCGATCATGTCGGCGCTCGACGGACTGTGGCCCGACCTGACGCCGCAACAGGTGCTGACGGACCTGCTCCGCTCCCCCGAGCGGTTGGCGTCGGCGGCACCCGAGCTCACCGACGACGAGCGGGCGGTCCTCCTCCGCACCGAGGGCATCGGGTTCAGCGACGCAGACGCTCCGCTTCTCGACGAGCTGGCCGAACTGCTCGGTGTCGACGACGCCGCGGAACGCGAACGCGCGCAGCGACGCTGGCGGGCGCAGATCGCCGATGCACAGGGTGCGCTGGACATCCTCACCGGCTCCGCGCCGCAGGACCTCGAGGATGATCTGGACCCCGAGATCCTCATGGCCTACGACCTCATCGACGCCAGCCAGCTCGCGGAACGCCAGGATCGCGGCCATCACCAGACCACGGCCGAGCGCGCCGCCGGCGACCGGACCTGGACGTACGGACACGTCATCATCGACGAGGCGCAGGAATTGTCGGAGATGGCGTGGCGAATGCTCATGCGGCGCATCCCGAATCGGTGGATGACACTCGTCGGAGACACCGCACAGACCGGCGATCCGGCGGGCAGCTCGTCGTGGCAGGACGTCCTGGGCCCCTATGTGGCGCAGCGCTGGAAACTGACCGAACTCACCGTCAACTACCGCACGCCCGCCGAGATCATGGAACTGGCCCACCGGGTACTCGAGGAGATCGACCCGAGCCAGACCGTGCCGCGGTCGGTGCGCGAATCGGGGTTCGCCCCGTGGGCCGAACAGGTTGACGAATCCGATCTCGTCGATGCGGTGCGACGCCGTGTCGCCGAGGAGACCGGACCCGGACTGACGGCGGTCCTCGCCGGACACCGCTTGGTCGAGGAGCTCGCCGACCTGCGGTCGGATTCGGTCAGCGTCCTCACGGTCAAGGACGCGAAGGGGCTCGAGTTCGACGCGGTCCTCATCGTCGAGCCCGAGGATCTGCTGGACGAATCGCCGCGCGGACTGAACGACCTCTACGTCGCACTGACGCGTGCGACGCAACGACTCGGCATCGTGCACGCACGGCCTCTGCCGGCCGTCCTGGGCCCCCTCGACGCGTCGATCGTCATCTCCGGAAGCTGATCGTCGAACCGGCTCTCCCCGACAGAACCGAAGCGGTACGGTGCCTAGGGCGCCGAGCCGCTCGGCGCCGTCGATGCAACGGCGGATCCCATCAGACGGCCCAGTAGACGGGAAGAATCGTGTCCACTCCGACCTCGCTCCGACGCGGTCTGCGCTCGGTGACGGCAGGTGTGATCGGAGCCGTCGGGATCGTATCCTCGGTCACCGCGTGTGGGGCGCCGGCGGCCTCCGACAGCGCAGCGGCGGCAACGGAAACGGTCACGACCACACCGGCGTCGGAACCCGCGACGACCGCTTCCGACGCCCGCACGGCCCGCTATGCGCGAGCGGTCCTCGCCGGCGGGTTTCCGCCGGTGGTCCCGGATCCGACGCTGTTCGCCGTCGGCGAGGGGGTGTGCCGGCAGCTGGCCGCCGGCACACCCGACGCGGTGGTCCTCGAACAGCTCCGCCCGGTGAGCGACTATGCCGCCAGCCTCTCCGGCGGTGCGCTGACCGGCGAGAGCGCCGCGCAACTGCTGCTGAGCGCCGCTCGCACCGACTTCTGCTGAACGCGGCCGATCAGCGCACGGTGTGCACGATCAGGACGTCCGACGTCGACTTGCGTGCGGCGTCGGACGGCACCGATCCGAGCAGGCGACCGGTGATGGTGTTGAGTCCGCGGTTGCCGACCACGAGCAGGTCTGCCTCGACCTCGTCGACGAGCGCGAGCAACGAATCGACCGGCGCACCGACGACCGCGCGTTCGACGATCTTCTTCGCGCCGGCCGCGACGGCCCGCTCGCGCGCGGTTCGCAGAATCTCGTAGGTGGGCGCCGATCCAGTCACCTGGTAGGCGTCCTCACGCAACGTGTCCTGCGCCGCCTCCGTGTCCTTCGGATCAGCCGGGTAGTACGCGCACGCGATCACCAACTCCGCATCGGCAGCGCCCGCGAGAGCCGCAGCCTTGTCGACAGCACGAAACGACGAATCCGATCCATCGGTTCCGACGACGACGGTCCGGTAGGCGGTCATTCATTCCTCCATGTGTGCAGTTGATCGAGGACGGTGGCTGCAGTGCCCTGTTCGACCGAGATCACCGTTCGCTGCGCTGACACTAGCCGTATCGACGCAGAACCAGGTGGAATTGCGGCACAACATGCTTCATCCCCCGGTGGACGATCCACCCCTGGAACTCATTTCACCACGGGCGCCGTCGAGCACGCGCCATCCGGTCAGCGCGGCTCGCCGTAGCGCGGACCGAACAGGGTGTCCGGGAAGAGCCCGGACTCTCGGACGGTTCGTCGCCACGGCGCCGCGAGCTCGGCCAGCCGTGCCGCGCCGTCCTCGCCCAGGTGGGTCCACGGCGCCGAGGCCAGTTCGTCGGTGAGGTCCTCGACCACCTCACGTAGTTCTCGCCCGTCTTCCGTCAATCCGCCACGCTCGTCGAGCAGTTCGCGATCGCGCAGGCTCGACGCGGCGGCGTCCCACTGGCCTTGCGACCATCCGCGCCGGTTCTGGGCGAACTTCTTCTGGAATCCGATGCCGGCGGCGGTGTGCGTGATCAGCGCGTCGAGGCCCCCGAGTCCGGCGGTCTGCAGTGCCGCCACGTGGCCGTCGCCACGGTACTCGCGTAGCAACGTCAGTGCGTGCCACAGGACGAGGTGGGGCGTGTCGGGCCATTCGAGGGCCGCGTAGCCCGCGTACAGGGGCCGCCCGTCGACGCCCGGGATCCCCTGCGCCGCAATGGCCGCCAGCTGGGCCGCCTCCGACATCTCCGGGGATGCGGTGACCGCTTCTCCGAAGATCCTCCGGTAGGCGGCATCGACGCCGCGGTACCGCGCGTCGGTAATCTCCTCCGGGGCGGCGAGAGTCCAGGCCCGGGGGACGGCGTCACCGATGAGTTCGGGGTTGAAGTTGTAGAAGGTCGCGGCCACGACTCCGGCACCCACCGCCCCCATCGGTGCCGCGCGGCCCGCGAAGTAGGTCATTCGGCCGGATTCGAGCCCGACTCCGACGAGTTCCTGCTCCACCTCGGGGGCGAAGTAGGCGAGCGAGTGCAGCAGTTCGAGTGAGCGGGCGGTGCGTCCGGCGGCATGTGCGTCCATGACCGAGAACGTTAGCGGGCGTTATTTCAGGCCGGCCGCGTCCATCCCCCGCAGTTCCTTCTTGAGGTCGGCAATCTCGTCGCGCAGGCGTCCCGCGAGTTCGAACTGCAGGTCCCGCGCCGCATTCATCATCTGGTCCGTCAATTCCTTGACCAGGTCGGCCAGCTCGGCCCGCGGCATCGACTTCACGTCCCGGCCCTCGTACACCCCGGCGCTGACCGCGCGGCCCGCCTCACCCTGAGCGCGTCGGCCACGGCTGACGTTGCGGCCCGAACCACCGATCTCGACCTCGGTGTCCTCGGCCTCCTCGTAGACCTGGTCGAGGATGTCCGCGATCTTCTTGCGGAGCGGCTGCGGGTCGACGCCCTTCTCGAGGTTGTAGGCGACCTGCTTCTCGCGGCGGCGTTCGGTCTCCTCGATGGCCCGCTGCATCGAATCGGTGATCTTGTCCGCGTACATGTGAACCTGGCCGGACACGTTGCGCGCGGCACGGCCGATGGTCTGGATGAGGCTCGTGGTGCTGCGCAGGAACCCTTCCTTGTCGGCGTCGAGGATCGCGACGAGCGAGACCTCGGGCAGATCGAGACCCTCACGTAGGAGGTTGATGCCGACCAGGACGTCGTACTCTCCGAGCCGCAGTTGCCGCAGCAACTCGACCCGCCGCAACGTGTCGATGTCCGAGTGCAGGTACCGCACCCGGATGCCGAGCTCGAGCAGATAGTCGGTCAGGTCCTCGGCCATCTTCTTGGTCAGCGTCGTGACCAGCACCCGCTCGTCCCGCTCGGTGCGTTCCCGGATCTCGTGGACGAGGTCGTCGATCTGTCCCTTCGTCGGCTTCACGACCACCTCGGGATCAACAAGGCCGGTGGGCCGGATCACCTGTTCGACGAATTCGCCGCCCGCTCGACCCAGCTCGTACGGTCCGGGGGTGGCCGACAGGTACACCGTCTGGCCGATCCGATCCGCAAACTCCTCCCAGGTGAGGGGCCGGTTGTCGACGGCGGACGGGAGGCGGAAGCCGAACTCGACCAGGTTGCGCTTGCGGGACATGTCGCCCTCGTACATCGCGCCGATCTGCGGGACCGTCACGTGCGACTCGTCGATGACGAGGAGGAAGTCCTCCGGGAAGTAGTCGATCAGTGTCGCGGGCGCGGAGCCCGCGGGCCGGTTGTCGATGTGCCGCGAGTAGTTCTCGATGCCGGAGCAGAATCCGACCTGCTTGATCATCTCCAGGTCGTACTGGGTCCGCATCCGGAGCCGCTGCGCCTCGAGCAGCTTGCCGCGGTTCTCCAGGTCCGCGAGCCGCTCCTCGAGCTCGGCCTCGATGCTCTGGACGGCATGCTCCATCCGCTCCGGACCGGCCACGTAGTGCGTTGCCGGGAAGATGCGCACGGTGTCGACCTGCCGCACGACGTCACCGGTGAGTGGGTGCAGGTAGTAGAGCGCCTCCACCTCGTCGCCGAAGAACTCGATCCGCACCGCCAGTTCCTCGTAGGACGGGATGATCTCGACGGTGTCGCCCCGCACCCGGAAGGATCCGCGGGTGAACGCCATGTCGTTGCGGTTGTACTGGACATCGACCAACAGGCGCAGCAGGGCGTCGCGGTCGACCTCGACGCCGACCTCGAGCTCGATCGACCGATCGAGGTACGACTGCGGGGTGCCGAGGCCGTAGATGCACGACACCGACGCCACCACCACGACGTCGCGCCGGGACAGCAGGCTGGACGTGGCGGAGTGGCGCAGCCGTTCGACGTCGTCGTTGATGGACGAGTCCTTCTCGATGTAGGTGTCCGTCTGCGCGATGTACGCCTCGGGCTGGTAGTAGTCGTAGTACGAGACGAAGTACTCGACCGCGTTGTTGGGCAGCATTTCCCGCAGTTCGTTGGCGAGCTGCGCCGCTAGCGTCTTGTTGGGCGCCATCAGCAGGGTGGGGCGCTGCAGCTTCTCGATCAACCACGCCGTGGTGGCCGACTTGCCGGTGCCTGTGGCGCCGAGCAGCACCACATCCTTCTCCCCCGCGCGCAGTCTGCGCTCGAGTTCCGCGATGGCCTCCGGCTGGTCACCGGCCGGCTCGTACTCGCTGACTACCTCGAACCGCGCGTCGGATCGTTCTATCTCGCTGACCGGCCGAAACTCGGAATGCGCGACGACGGGGTGCTCGGATGCAAACGCCATGCGTCCAGGGTATGCGCCGCTTCCGACAAGTTCTGATAACGCCTCGGCGCTCCCCCACCGATCGCCGCTGCCGGACCACCCGATTGCCTGTAATTTCTTGCTGTATGGAGAACGTCGAACAGCACGCGGCCCGAGCCACCTCGGCCGCCCCCGCCGCACCGTCAGGTCCCGTGTTCGTACCGGCGCTCGACATGGTTCCCGCACACCGCCCGAAGATCGAGCACTTCAACATCGCCGAGCGCACCAACACCGACCCCAAGGGATACGTCCGCCCCGTCGAGCACTACCGACTCGAGCCCTGGGGGCTCTACATGGCGCGGACGGCGGATCACCCCACCTTCCACTACCTGGAGTCATGGCTGATTCCGGATCTGGGGATCAGGGCGTCGATCTTCCATTTCCACCCATATCACCAGCGTGATCAGGACCGCTACATCGACATCGGCGATTTCACGTCCGGCCCGGACGTGTGGAAGTCGGAGGACCACTATCTGGATCTCGTCGTCCGCACCGGCCGGGAAACCGAACTCCTCGACGTCGACGAACTGATCTCGGCCACCGCGCACGGGCTGATCTCGACCGGCACCGCCGACCGCGCCGTCCAGAAGGCCATGCGCGCGGTCGACGGGATCGCCGCCCACGGGCACGACACGGATGCGTGGCTCGCATCGAAAGGGATGCCGGTCAGCTGGCGGTGAAACGCGGCCGCGTTCAGCCGGCGGGCGACCACCCGGTGCGCTCGGCCCACTCGCAGGCCCGCTGGTAGCCGAGATCGAACCACGGCGCGAGCGCCGCGGCATAGGTCACGGTGGCCTCGCCCGTGTGCGCGTCGGCGGCGGCCCAGCGGACCGCAACCCTCTTGACCTCGAGGAATTCGGCCCGAGCAGCGGCGTCGGCGCGCAGCCAGTCGCGCAGCAGGAGCGCGAAGCGCTGGCCCGGCCAGCCGTCGACGCGCAGGCTGATCTCCACGGGCCTGCCGGGATCGGCGCCGCCGTGGGTGCGCTTGTCCCACAGCGCCGGGTCGGCCTCGCCACCGACGCCGTACGCCGGCTTCGGCTCGTCGCGGTTCGCATCGACGATGGGCGGAAAACCGGCCGCAGCGAGTGGTTCGGCCAGCGCATCCGCGGTGGCGAGATCGGGAACGGTGATCTGCACGTCGATCAGATCGCGCGCATCCAGACCCGGGACCGCGGTGGAGCCCACATGGTCGATGCGCACCGCACGATCGCCGCACACCGCTCGCAGTCGCGCGACCAGGCGCTCGCCCTGCGCCGCCCACTCCGGATCGGCCGGCCGCACGATCGGCGGCACCGCCACCACCGTCCGCGTGCGCACGTTCGCCTCGAACGGCACCAGCCTGTCCGCGTACAGGGCACGGGCCTGTGCCTCGATCAGTTCCGGTGCGCCGCTGTTGTCGAGCCAGACATCGGCGGCCGCACGACGCTGATCGTCCGACGCCTGCGCCGCGATCCGCGCCCGCGCGTCGACCTCGGGCATCCCTCGCAGCTCGACGAGGCGCCGCACCCGCTCCTCCTCGTCGACGTACACGATGACGACCAGGTTGAACGCCGGTCCCATCCGCCCCTCGACGAGCAGCGGGATGTCCTGCACGACGATGCCGTCGGCGGGCGCGCCGTCGACGAGTTCCGCGGTGCGGGTACCGATACGAGGATGCAGGATCGAGTTCAAGAGCAGTCGCGACTCGTCACTGCCGAACGCCCGCTCAGCCAACGCCGGGCGGTTCAGCGAGCCGTCGGGATGCAGGACGCCGTCACCGAAGGCGTCGACGAGGGCCGCGAGCCCCGGGGTTCCCGGTTCGACGACCTCCCGCGCGATCAGGTCCGCGTCGACGATTACCGCACCCAACTCCGCGAGGACCTTCGACACGGTCGATTTACCGGCTCCGATGCCTCCGGTGAGGCCCACTCTCAACACGCCGACCAGTGTCGCACTAAACACGCCGAAGATCATCAAGCGGCCAAATGTCGTGGTTCCACGACCTGGTCGGATAGCCTTCAATAAGCCGTCCGACCAGCCGATTCGCGATCCGAGTAGGAGAAGCTCATGCGCAGCAATCCCACCCGTCCCGGTCGGCACCGTCTCGGCATGGACAACGGCGTCCACGCCATCCTCATCCCCGAGGTGGCCACTGCACTCGCGGAACACCGCCGCAACTGGTTCACCAGTGTGCTCACGCCCGCCCGCCACAGCTTCGCCTCGATCCGGAAGCGCACGGCGACCATGCCGACCCGATGGGTGCCTGCCGCGGCGAACTGACCGCCCGCGTACGACACACCGCGTACGACACACACTGTGGCCCGATCCGACTCGGATCGGGCCACAGTCGTATGCCCGGACGCACCCAGCGCGGGAACACCGCATACACGAAAGACCCCGGCCCTGTGGGGCCGGGGTCTTTCGGTAGATCAAGCCTGAGTGATCAGGCCGCTGTCATCAGGCGTTGCCCGACAGCTTCTCGCGCAGCGCGGCGAGCTGTGCATCGCTGGCCAGCGAGCCACCAGCGGACTCGGTGGACGCAGCAGCACCCTCGTCGGAGCCCGACTCGGAGGAGTAGTTGGTGCCGGAAGCGCCGGCAGCAGCCTCGGCAGCCTCGTCGGCAGCCATCTTCTCCATCTGAGCGGTGTGCATCTTGTGGCGACGCTCAGCCTCGGCGTAGCGGGACTCCCACTCCTCACGCTGCTTGTCGAAGCCCTCGAGCCATTCGTTGGTCTCGGGATCGAAGCCCTCGGGGAAGATGTAGTTGCCCTGCTCGTCGTACGAGTCGGCCATGCCGTACTTGGACGGATCGAACTCGGCGTTGTAATCCTCGTTCGCCTGCTTCAGCGACAGCGAGATGCGGCGACGCTCCAGGTCGATGTCGATGACCTTGACGAGCGCATCGTCGCCGACGCCGACAACCTGGTCCGGAACCTCCACGTGGCGCTCGGCCAGCTCGGAGATGTGCACCAGGCCCTCGATGCCCTCCTCGACGCGAACGAACGCGCCGAACGGAACCAGCTTGGTGACCTTGCCAGGCACGATCTGGCCGATGGCGTGGGTGCGGGCGAACTGACGCCACGGATCTTCCTGGGTCGCCTTCAGCGACAGGGAGACGCGCTCGCGGTCCAGGTCGACGTCGAGAACCTCGACGGTGACCTCGTTGCCGACCTCGACAACCTCGGACGGGTGGTCGATGTGCTTCCAGGACAGCTCGGAGACGTGAACCAGGCCGTCGACGCCACCCAGGTCCACGAAGGCACCGAAGTTGACGATGGAGGACACGACGCCCTTGCGGACCTGGCCCTTCTGGAGCTGGTGCAGGAACTCGCTGCGGACCTCGGACTGGGTCTGCTCGAGCCATGCGCGACGCGACAGGACCACGTTGTTGCGGTTCTTGTCGAGCTCGATGATCTTGGCCTCGATCTCCTTGCCGACGTACGGCTGCAGATCGCGGACACGACGCATCTCGACGAGCGACGCGGGCAGGAAGCCACGGAGACCGATGTCGAGGATGAGGCCACCCTTGACGACCTCGATGACGGTGCCCTTGACGGCCTCGTCCTTCTCCTTGAGCTCCTCGATGGTGCCCCAGGCACGCTCGTACTGAGCGCGCTTCTTCGACAGGATCAGTCGACCTTCCTTGTCCTCCTTGGTGAGGACCAGGGCTTCGACCTCATCGCCCACGGAGACGACCTCATTGGGGTCGACGTCGTGCTTGATGGAGAGCTCGCGGGAAGGGATGACACCTTCGGTCTTGTAACCGATGTCGAGCAGGACCTCGTCGCGGTCGACCTTGACGATGGTGCCTTCGACGATGTCGCCATCGTTGAAGTACTTGATCGTTGCGTCGATGGCGGCGAGGAAGTCCTCGGCGGAGCCGATGTCGTTGACGGCTACCTGCGGCGAGGTCACGGTGTTGGAGGGCATGTGTTGAGTTGCTCCGGACGGGTTGATAGTCGGTTGATGGTGTTCTGTCAGACAGGTGGACCGGCATGCCGTAGATTCCGGCGAGCGCCGAAATCGACCCGACTTCCAGTCCCCCACGAGGCTCCTGCGCCAACCCGTCCCGTCAATCCTGCAACCGGCCGGGCGTGCGCCGAAGACACTCGCGAGCAACAGGGTACGCGACCTCGAGCTAGCTGGGCAAACTCTCAGATCACCCGGCCGATTCACCTGGCGGTTCGGCGCGGAGAGCCGGTCTCTACCCTTGATACCCATGTCCGACGATCGCCATGCCGCCGCAATTTCCACTCTCGGTACCAGCGGAGTGAGCCGCACCCGGATCGGCACCGAGGCCAGTGAACGCGCGAGCCGCGCGTGGTGGGACGCCGACGCCGACGACTACCACCGCACCCACGGCGAGTTCCTCGGTGTCGACTCCGCTGCCGGTGAGTTCATGTGGTGTCCGGAGGGCCTGCACGAAGGCGATGTGCACCTGCTCGGCGACGTGGCCGGCAAGCGGATCCTCGAGGTCGGCTGCGGCTCGGCGCCGTGCTCGCGTTGGCTGGCCGGCCAGGGCGCGGACGTCGTCGGGCTCGACATCTCGATGGGCATGCTCGCGCGCGGCGTCGCCGCGATGGAACAGGGTGGCCCGTCCGTTCCGCTGATCCAGGCGGGCGCCGAGTCCCTGCCGTTCCGTGACGCCACTTTCGACATCGCGTGCTCTGCGTTCGGTGCGGTGCCGTTCGTCGCGGACTCGGCGCGGGTGATGTCCGAGGTGGCGCGGGTGTTGCGTCCGGGCGGTCTGTGGGTGTTCGCGGTGAACCACCCGATCCGCTGGATCTTCCCCGACGATCCGGGTCCGCGCGGGCTCACCGCCGCGCTCCCCTACTTCGATCGCACTCCGTATGTGGAGGTCGACGACGAGGGCGTGCCCACGTACGTCGAGCATCACCGCACGATCGGCGACCGG
This sequence comes from Rhodococcus sp. AG1013, assembly GCF_003350365.1. NCBI lineage: Bacteria > Bacillati > Actinomycetota > Actinomycetes > Mycobacteriales > Nocardiaceae > Rhodococcus > Rhodococcus sp. AG1013. Next base: position 90,795 of record NZ_QQAT01000015.1, on the reverse strand, counting down.
GTCCGCGAGGCCGTGGCCGCCGGACTCGAGGTGCGCGACATCGTCGAACCCGAGTGGCCCGAGTGGCTCGACCGGGAGTGGGGCCAGTGGAGCCCCCTGCGCGGCCAACTGTTCCCCGGCACGGCGATCTTCGTCACCCGCAAACCGAACTGAGGGCCCCGCTCACAGCAGCTTGGACAGGAACGCCTTGGTCCGTTCCTGTTGCGGGTTCGCCAGCAGCCGCCTCGGATCGCCCGCCTCGACCACCACCCCGCCGTCCATGAACACCAACTGGTCGGCGACCTCGCGGGCGAACCCCATCTCGTGGGTGACGACGACCATCGTCATGCCGTCGTTCGCGAGCTGCTTCATGACCCCGAGCACCTCACCTACGAGTTCGGGATCGAGGGCCGACGTGGGCTCGTCGAACAGCATGAGCTTGGGGTCCATCGCGAGCGCCCGCGCGATGGCGACGCGCTGCTGCTGCCCGCCCGACAGCTGCGCCGGGTACGCGTCCGCCTTCTCCGCGAGCCCCACCTGGTCGAGCAGGTCGCGAGCGCGTTGGATCGCCTTGGCCCGAGGCACCCTCTTCACCTGCATGGGCGCCTCGATGATGTTCTCGAGGGCGGTGCGGTGCGGAAACAGGTTGAAGTGCTGGAACACCATCCCGATGTCACGGCGCTGGCGGGAGGCCGCACGGGCGCTCAGTTCGTACAGTTTGTCGCCGCGTTCGGAGTACCCGACCAGCTCGCCGTCGACGTACAGCCGGCCGGCGTTGACCCGTTCGAGGTGGTTGATACAGCGCAGGAACGTGGACTTGCCGGATCCCGACGGGCCGATCAGACACAGGACCTGACCCCGTTCGATCTCGAGCGAGACACCGCGCAGCACCTGGAGGGCGCCGAAGTTCTTGCAGACACGGTCGGCCCGCACCATCGGAGTGGTCGATGTCATTTGCGCTCGCCTCCCGGGGTGTCCGGCAGCGTGTCCGCGTCCGGCGTGACCGTCACCGGGCGCCCCTGCGCGTCGGCGAGAGCCTGCAACTGCCCAGCGGTGAGGGTTCGCGAGGCGCCCTTCGAGTAGTACCGCTCGAGATAGAACTGCCCGACCATGAGGATGCTCGTGATCGCCAGGTACCACGTGGACGCGACCAGCAAGAGTGGCACCGGGTAGAAGTTAGCGCCGGAGATGTCCCGGGCACGGCCGTACAGTTCACCGCTGTAGGGCACGGCCACGACGAGCGACGTGGTCTTGAGCATGCTGATCAGCTCGTTCCCCGTCGGCGGGATGATGACGCGCATCGCCTGCGGCAGCACGGTGCGGCGCATGGTCTGCGCCCACGACATGCCGAGCGCAGTCGATGCCTCGGTCTGGCCTTCACTCACCGACCCGACACCCGCCCGGACGATCTCGGCCATGTACGCGGCCTCGTTGAGGGCCAGGCCGATCACCGCGAACGTGAAGGCCGCTTCGAGCGTCTTGATGTCGATGTGCACGAACTGGGGCCCGAACGGGACGCCGAGATCGATCGTCTGGTAGATGACCGGGAACAACCCCCACAGCACCAACTGGACATAGACGGGCGTTCCGCGGAACACCCACAGATACACCCAGGCCGCGGATCGTAGGACGGGGTTGGGCGACAGCCGCATCACGGCGAGGAGGACGCCGAGCACGATCGCGATCGCCATCGCCAGCACCGTGAGCTGAATCGTCTTCCATGCGGCTGCGGTGATCCTCTTGTCGAAGAGGTACTGGCCGTAGACGTCCCAGTGGAATGCTTCGTTGGTGGCGGCGCCGTAGACGAACAGCCCGAGCAGCCCCAGCACCACGATCGCCCCGACCCAGCGCCAGGGATGCCGCAGCGGGACCGCCTTGATCGGCTCCGGTTCGGAGGCCGCCACGTCCGGTGGCCGGCTCTCGTTGGCTGGCATGGCTGTTCCCTCTCCCGTGCTCACTGCGTTGCGCCGTTGATGACCGACGTTTCGATGATTCCCGCTTCGACTCCCCACGCTTCGGCGATCGCGCGGTACTGGCCACCATCGATGAGGTACTGCACTGCCTGCTGCAGCACGGGCCCGAGGGGCGACCCCTTCGCGATCACCCACCCGTAGGGGCTCGCGTCGTATATGCCACCGGCAGTCACGAGGCGCCCGTTGCTGCGCTTGATCGCGTACGCGGTCACCGGCGAGTCGGCCGACAGGGCATCGACGCGGCCGAGGATCAACGCATTCGCGGCATCGTCCTGGCTGTCGTACTTGATCTTCCGGATCGGCGGTTTGCCGGCGGCGACACACGCCTCGCTCTTGGCCGGAACTTCCTCGATGTCCTCGATGGTGGTCGTCTGCACGCCCACACGCAGCCCGCAGGCATTGTCGGGGTCGACGTCGTCGCCCGCCCGTCGCACCCACTGCACGCCGGCGCTGTAGTAGGTGACGAAGTCCACGGACTTCTCGCGTTCGAGGGTGTCGGTGAACGACGACATGCCGACGTCCAGAGTTCCGGCCTGCACGGCGGGGATGATCTTGTCGAAGTCGGTCTCCTTGACGTCGAGGGTCAGTCCGAGAACCGCTCCGACAGCCTCGAGGAGATCAACGTCGAATCCGACGATCGTCCCGTTCTCGTCCTTGAACTCGTTGGGCGCGTACGGCGGATTGCTACCGACCCGGAGGCGCCCGGACGCGGCGATCGCGGGAGGCAACTGATCGGCGATCGCGTCGACACGCTGGACCTCGATCGGCGGCAGCACCGGAACGAGCCCCTCGTTGTTCGTCACGCAGCCCGTGGCCGTCATCGCGATCGACACCAGCAACGCCCCGACGACAATCCGGAACGACCGTGTTCGCCGACCGCCGGTCGCGGCGGCCACTCGTCCGAACATCGGTCATTCCTCCCATCTCCGGCCGTTGGACCCCGAAACCCTACTGGCTCGATACCCCCGGGCGGAAGTTGATCATGGTCATCGCCGAATCACCCGAGCGATCACCGATTCCGTGAACTCACTCGTCGACGCCAGCCCACCCATATCCGCCGTGGCCACGCCCGCTTCCACGGTGCGTTCGACGGCGTTGCGGATCCTCGCCGACGCGGCGGACAAGCCCTTGTCGTGTCCGGTGGATGCCAGCCAGTCGAGGAGCATCGCCGCGGACAGGAACAAGGCGGTCGGGTTCGCACGGTTGCGGCCGGCGATGTCCGGGGCGGCTCCGTGTGCGGCCTGCGCCATGGCCTTCGATCCGGACGCGTTGATCGACGCCGCTGTACCGAGCGATCCCGCCAACTCCGCGGCCAGGTCCGACAGGATGTCCCCGAACATGTTCTCGGTGACGATGACGTCGTACTCCTCGCCGCAGCGCACCAGATACGCGGCCATCGCGTCGACGTGCTCGTCGTCTACCCGGACGTCCGGATAGTGCTCGCCCACCTCCCGGCAGACGTCCCGGAACAGGCCGGTGGTGGTCGAGAGCACGTTGGCCTTGTGTACCACCGTGACTCGCTTGCGTCGGCGGCGCGCGAGATCGAAGGCGGCGTGCGCGATCCGTTCGCACGCCTGCCGGGTGACCACCGCGACCGCCATCGCGACGTCCGGGGTGGGCATGAACTCGCCGCTGCCGGCGAACATGTTCCGGTCGGCGTAGAAGCCTTCGGTGTTCTCCCGGACGATGACGAGATCCATGTGTGGCGACACCGCTCGCACACCTGGCAGTGCGCGCGACGGTCGGATGTTCGCGTAGAGGTCGAACCGTTTGCGGATCATCCCGCCGGGGGTCAACTGCATCTGGAACGGATCGGGATACGACGCGCTGTCGTGCGGGCCGAGGATCCACGAATCGAGGTCGGCGAGCGCGACGAGGGTGCTCTCGGGTGTCGGCGACCCGTGGGTGGCGATCGCGTCGTGGCCGATCGGGAGCGGCACCCACTCCACCTCGGCAAGCCCCACCGCAGCCACTGCAGCGTCGACGACGTCCCGGGTGGCCGGCACGATTTCGCGTCCGATTCCGTCGCCCTGCAACAGACCGATCCGCGGTTTCGGCAAATCTCCTGTACTCGCGCTCCCCATCAGGCAATCATTACTCACGATGGTCCAGTCCGTGGAGTTGCTTCTCGACCGGGATATCGACGCGACCGTACGAGCCGAATGGCGTCGACTGTCGTCGGCACGTCTGCCGAGCCAGGACCGCATCACCGCCGAATCCAATCGGCCGCACGTCACGCTCGGCGTCGCGCACCATGTTCCCCCCGACGTCGAGGTCGCACTGGTTCGCGAGCTGCCGTCGGCCCCGCTGTCCCTGCGCCTGGGCGGTGTCGTGGTGTTCGGTGGGCGCCGGCTCACCCTCGCCCGACTGGTGGTGCCCACCACCGAGCTACTGACCCTTCAGCGGATCGTCTACGAACTGATGGTCGACTGCGAGGGCGTGCCGTCGCACATCGTTCCGGGCGAGTGGACCCCGCACGTGACGCTGTCGCGCCGGATCCAGGCCACGGATCTCGGCACTGCGATCGTGGTGACGAGGGCCGGAGCCCGTGACGTCGTCGGCCGGTCGGACGGCATCAGGCGGTGGGATTCGGATGCCAAACGTGAGTGGCTGATCACACGGCGCCCCTGATGCGACGCCGCATCCGATCTCGCGCTTTCCGCATACGGAAGAATTCGCGGGACGGGAGCGTTGAACGGGCCAACGGACCGATCATCCTGACGACTCCCCGACGACTTCCCCGAAAGGACCCCTGTGGCTACCCAGACTCTGACTCAGCAGAACTTCAAGCAGATCGTCGACGACAACGACATCGTCCTCGTCGACTTCTGGGCTTCGTGGTGCGGACCGTGCCGCTCCTTCGCCCCCACCTTCGAGGCCTCCTCGGAGCAGCACGCGGACGTCGTCCACGGCAAGGTCGACACCGAGGCGGAGCAGGAATTCGCTGCTGGTGCGGGGATCCGTTCGATCCCGACCATCATGGCGTTCCGCGAGGGTGTGCTGGTGTTCAACCAGGCAGGCGCGCTGCCCCCGGCCGCGCTCGAAGACCTGATCACCCAGGTCAAGGCCCTCGATATGGACGAGGTCCGCAAGCAGATCGCCGCTCAGGCGCCGTCCGGTAACTGACCGACGCCTGACGCAGCAACCTCTGGGACGCCGACCGGCTCACGTCAGTGCGCCGCGGCGTCCCAGCTTCGTCCGGTGCCGACCGACACCTCGAGCGGCACAGACAGTTCGATGGCCGAGGCCATCTTCTCCCGCACCAACTGCTCCACGCGCTCGCGCTCGCCCGTGGCGACCTCGAGGACGAGTTCGTCGTGCACCTGCAGCAGCATCCGCGACGCGAGCCCGGCGTCCTGCAGCGAACGCTGGACGTCGATCATCGCGACCTTGATGATGTCGGCGGCCGTGCCCTGGATTGGCGCGTTGAGTGCGGCCCGCTCGGCCACCTCACGGCGCTGACGGTTGTCGCTGTTGAGATCGGGCAGGTAACGCCGACGCCCGAACAGGGTCTCGGTGTAGCCGACCTTGCGGGCCTGCTCGACCACCTCGTGCAGGTAGTCGCGCACGCCACCGAACCGCGCGAAGTACGCGTCCATCTGCTGCTTGGCCTCGTCGGTGGAGATCTTGAGCTGCGCGGCGAGGCCGAAGGCGCTCAAACCGTACGCCAGCCCGTACGACATCGCCTTGACCCGTCGACGCAGTTCCGGCGTGACCTCCTCGATGGGCACACCGAACGCCCGGGAGCCGACGAAACTGTGCAGGTCCTCCCCCGTGTTGAATGCCTCGATCAGGCCCTCGTCGCGCGACAGGTGCGCCATGATGCGCATCTCGATCTGGCTGTAGTCGGCGGTGAGCAGTGTCTCGAAGCCGTCGCCGACGACGAAGCCGTCGCGGATCTGCCGTCCCGCGTCGGTCCGGACGGGGATGTTCTGCAGGTTGGGTTCCGTCGACGACAGTCGCCCGGTCGCGGCCACGGTCTGGTTGAACGTGGTGTGGATCCGACCGTCGTCCGCGACCGTCTTGAGCAGTCCGTCGACGGTGACCTTGAGTCGCGTCGCGTCCCGGTGCGCGAGCAGGTGCTCGAGGAACGGGTGCTGGGTCTTCTCGAACAGCGACTGCAGCGCGTCGGCGTCGGTGGTGTAACCGGTCTTGGTCTTCTTGGTCTTCGGCATCTCGAGCTCGTCGAAGAGCACCACCTGAAGCTGCTTGGGCGAGCCCAGGTTGATCTGCTTGCCGATCACCTCGTACGCCGCGTCGGCTGCCTCCGCGACCCGGGCCGCGAACGTGCTCTGCAGGTCGTGCAGGTGACCGGAGTCGACGGCGATGCCCGTCGCCTCCAGCTGCGCCAGCACCGCGAGCAGCGGCAGCTCCATGTCGGCCAGCAGTCCCGTGCCCTCGATGTCCGCGAGTTCGGTGTCCAACGCCGCGGCCAGGTCGACCACCGCGCGAGCACGGAGAATCTCGCCTTCGGCCTGTTCGGCATCCGCTGCCTCTTCGTCGTCGAGCAGCGAAAGCTGTTGCTGCCCCGACTCTTCCACGCGAAGCTCCCGCTTGAGGTAGCGCAGGGACAGGTCGTCGAGGTTGAAGCTGCGCTGCCCGGGACGAACCAGGTAGGCGGCGAGCGCGGTGTCACTGGTCAGTCCGGCAAGGGTCCAGCCGCGCCCCCACAGGGCGTGCATCGCCCGCTTCGCCTCGTGCAGCGCCTTGGGCTGCGCCGGGTCCGCCAGCCATGCCACGAGCGCCGCCTCGTCCTCGGGCGTCACCGTGGCGGCCGGGATGTAGGCGCCCTCACCGTCGGACGCCGCGATCGCGATCGCGGTGACGTCTCCGCCGTAGGGGGTTCCCGCGCCGACGACGGACAGCCCGTGCCGCTCGCCGGTCGACGCGTGGTCCGCGATCCAGCCGGCCACCTCACCGGGTGTCAGGGCACGCCCGCGCACCTCGAAGCCCTCCTCGGCCTCCGGTTCCGCGGACGACAGGGTCGCGAACAGTCGGTCGCGCAACACCTTGAACTCGAGGTCGTCGAACAGCGCATGGATGCGTTCGCGGTCCCACGGCGCCAGCGCCAACTGGTCCGGCGTGTACGGCAGCGCCACGTCGCGCACCATCTCGGTGAGCTGGCGGTTGAGGACGACGCTGGGCAGGTTCGCCCGCAGCGACTCGCCCACCTTGCCCTTCACCTGGTCCACCTGGTTGACGAGGTTCTCGAACGATCCGTACTCGCGGATCCACTTGGCGGCGGTCTTCTCGCCTACCCCGGGGATACCGGGGAGGTTGTCACTCGGGTCGCCGCGCAGCGCCGCGTAGTCCGGGTACTGCTGCGGTGTGAGCCCGTACTTGTCCTCGACCGCCTCGGGGGTGAAGCGGGTGAGGTCCGAGACGCCCTTGCGCGGGTAGAGGACGGTGACGTCGTCGGTCACCAACTGCAGCGCATCCCGGTCGCCGGTCACGACCAGCACCCGGTAGCCGAGCGCGGTGGCCTGCGTCGTGAGCGTCGCGATGATGTCGTCGGCCTCGTAGCCCTCGATCGCCATCACGGGAATGCCCATCGCGCCGAGGACGTCCTTGGTGACCTCGACCTGGCCCTTGAACTCGTCCGGGGTCTTGCTGCGGTTCGCCTTGTACTCGGGGAACGCCTCCGCGCGGAAGGTCTGCCGGGAGACGTCGAATGCGGTCGCAACGTGCGTCGGCTGCTCGTCGCGCAGCAGATTGATCAGCATCGACGTGAACCCGTAGACCGCGTTGGTGGTCTGGCCGCTCTGCGTCTTGAAGTTCTCGGCGGGTAGCGCGAAGAAGGCGCGGTAGGCGAGCGAGTGCCCGTCGAGCAACAGCAGCGTCGGCCGCTCCGAGCCGGACGCGTCAGGAGTAGCGGAGACGGTGGACGAGGACGTGGATGCGGGGCTCACGGTTGACCAGTCTAGGGAGCCGGACCGACAGCCACGCCCTTCCTCCCCGCGCGTCGCCCGATGCGCGGGGTCACAGCGGGCTCAATCGCCCGCGGCGTCGGCTCCCAGCGTGTCGACGACCACCTCGGCCACGGCCTTCATCGTCGTCCGACGATCCATGGCCGCGCGCTGGATCCATTTGAATGCCTCGGGCTCGGAGAGCCCCTGTGACTGCATCAGCATGCCCTTGGCGCGCTCGATGACCTTGCGGGTCTCGAGCCGGTCCGAGAGGTTGGCAACCTCGCGTTCGAGCAACGAGATCTCCGTGAATCGGCTCGCCGCCAACTCGACCGCCGGCACCAGGTCCGCCTTCGAGAACGGCTTGACGAGGTACGCCATCGCGCCCGCATCGCGCGCCCGCTCGACCAACTCCCGCTGACTGAATGCGGTCAGGATCACAACGGGGGCAATTCGTTTGGCGGCGATCTCCGATGCCGCATCGATCCCGTCGCGGCGCGGCATCTTCACGTCCATGATCACCAGATCCGGCCGCAACTCCTCTGCCAACTCGACTGCACGCTGACCGTCGCCGGCCTCACCGACGACGTCGTAGCCCTCTTCGCGAAGCATCTCGACCAGGTCGAGCCTGATCAACGCCTCGTCTTCCGCCACCACCACACGCCGCGGCTGTCGTTCGGTGGCCTGCGTGGCGGGAGCGTTCATAGTCACCAATCTCCTCCAGTCGGCGCCCACGGATCGGGGCGCGAACGATTCGAGGGTACCGGTGGTTTGACTGGGGCCCGTGATCTTCTAGAGTAGGAACCCGCAAGACGCCCTCGTATCCCAATTGGCAGAGGAAACGGATTCAAAACCCGTGCAGTGTGAGTTCGAGTCTCACCGAGGGCACCAAGATCGAGCGCTGCGAGTGCTGCGCACCAGCTTCACATCCCGGACCCGGTCATCGACCGGCCCGGGGCCAACCAGACCGGTATGTCGTTCGGTCATCGTCGCGGAATGCCGAGGGGCGCAAGGACCGACGTGATGTCCGTGCAGAGGGTGCTCGACGGCGACTCAGAACAGTGAACCGGGGCGAGAGAACTCGGCGTTCGTACGCAGGCCTTCGGCATGCTGCCCGGGCGAGGCACCGAACAGTCGGCGGTACTCACGATTGAACTGCGAGGGGCTGTCGTAGCCGACGACATGCCCGACTCCTGCGACGTCACCGGGGTGCGCGACAAGCATCGAGCGGGCCTGCTGCAGCCGAATCCGTTTCTGGAACTGCAAGGGGCTCATGGACGTGACAGCCCGGAAGTGTCGGTGAAACGTCGATGCACTCATATTCGACAGCCGCGCGAGGTCCTCGATCCGCATCGGCTCGGCGTAGTTGTCACGGATCCAGCGGATTGCGCGGCTGATGTGCGACACATCGCTGTCGGCCAGCCCGATCTGGCGGAGCGTGTCCCCGTACGGACCGGCGAGGAGCCGCCACAGGATCTCTCGCTCGATCAGCGGGGCGAGCACGGGCACGTCCGCGGGATGATCGAGTAGTCGCAGCATCCGGGCAACCGCGTCGAGCAGATCGGCATCCGCCTCGCCGGTTGTGATCGCCGGCTGGCCGCCCGCGCCGCGGGACCACCGTTCGGTGGGGGCCTGTAGTACCAGTGCGGCGACGGCTTCCGGGCGCAGCACCAACCCCACGGCCAACGACGGCGCGCCTTCGTCGATGTCGATGTAGTGGCCGGTGACGGGCAAGGCGGCGGTGACGACCAGGCATTCCCCCGCCCGGTATTCGTAGACGTGGCCGCCGAGCAGGAGTCGCTTTCCGCCCTGGGCCATGACCACCAGCAGCGGCTCGGTCAGCGAATATTCCGGCGTGGCCGAGTCGAGGGTCACCGTCGACAGCAACAGCCCGTCGATCGGCGTCCGCATATCCGGCCTCGCGTGGGCCGCGATGCGGCCACGGATCTCGTCCAGTAGGTCGGCTGTCGTGCGCACAGTTCACGTAAGCATCCGCGCCGCGGTCCGGCAATCCGATCGGGGCGTTGTCGAGAGGATCGTGCAACGCCGCGCGTGAATCGGTCTACCCCCTCCCAGCGCTTCGCGTTTCGATGGGAATGCACGTTCCGACACGGACAAGGAGCAGATCATGGGGCTCGATCAGTACGTCACTCTCGGCCGATCGGGGCTGCGGGTCAGCCCGTTCGCCCTCGGTGCGATGACCTTCGGCGAGGACGCCGGCGGAGCCGGCTGCAGCGTCGAGGAATCCGAGAAGATCCTCGCCACCTACCTGGACCTCGGCGGGAACTTCATCGACACCGCCAACTTCTACACCAACGGCCACTCGGAGAAGATTCTCGGGGACTTCTTCGCCCACCAGCGCGGTCGCCGCGAGCGCGTGGTGCTGGCATCGAAGTTCTTCGCGAACCTCTTCCCCGGCGACCCGAACGGCGGCGGCGCGGGGCGCGCGTCGATCATTGCCCAGCTCGACGAGACCCTTCGCCGTCTCCGCACCGACTATCTCGACCTGTACTGGTTGCACAATTGGGACCGCCACACACCGATCGAGGAAACCCTGCGCACCCTCGACGACCTGGTCCGCGCCGGCAAGATCCGCTACATCGGGTTCTCCAACAACCCGGCCTGGGTGACCGCTCGGGCCCAGACCACGGCACTGTTGCGGGGGTGGACCCCGTTGATCGCGCTGCAGGTCGAGTACTCGCTGCTGGCTCGCACGGTCGAGGGCGAAGTCGCACCCCTCGCTCTCGATCAGGGCATGGCACTGGTGCCGTGGAGCCCGCTGCGGAACGGGTTCCTGTCCGGCAAGTATCGACGCGGCACCGAGGTCACCGACTCCGCCCGCGCCGCGTTCGTCGGCGGGCCAAGCGACGCCGAGTTCGTGGTGATCGACGCCGTCGCCGCGATCGCCGACGACCTCGGCACCACCTCGGCGGCCGTGGCACTGGCCTGGTTGCGGGCCCGGTCCGGGACCGTCGTCCCGATCCTCGGCGCCCGGCGAGTGGAACACCTCACGAACAACGTCGCCGGCCTGCAGGTGACCCTCGGCCCCGACCACCTCCGCATGCTCGACGAAGTGTCGGCCCCGACCCTGAACTACCCGGCGCCGATGAACGGTGACACGCGGGCGATGCTCCAGTTCGCGGGCACCACCGTGGACGGCGAATCGTCCACCGTGTACCCACCGCTGCTGCAGAGCGATGTCCGGTACTGACCGGGCTGACGGAGGGCCGACCGATACCGACCCTGGGCCCCGCACGACCGGGTCACGCCGACTCGGCCAGGGAGTCGAGAATGGCCCGGTAGTGCAGGTGCGCCATGAAATGGCCGCCGGTCCCGATGTTCAGGGTGGACTTGGGGATTCGGGTGGCCAGTTCCGTCGGCCATTCCTTGGGGATGAGCCGGTCCGCGTCGCCCCACCACACGTCGACCGGCACCTGGAGTTCCTCCGGCGAGAACCCCCACGGGCGCGCCCACGCCCGGTAGTCCTCGACCACGCCGGCAGGGATGCGCAGCCCTTCACCGGCCATTGCGGCGAACGCCTGCAGTTCGCCGTGTACGACCTCGGCGTCGGCGGGCGCGAGGGTCCGGGCGGAGATCCGCGCGAACTGTTTGGGCATGGACCATGCCAGCACCGACAGGGAGCGGAACCACGCGGCGGCCAGTGACGGACATCGTTGGGACATCCGGGTGCACCATCGATCCATCGGCGTCAAGCGCGCGAAGGTGCCGTCCTCGGTCAGCGGCAGTGCGCCCGCGACTATCGCCACCCGGTTGATTCGCGACGCCAACGCGTATCCGAGTGCCGCTGCGTACTGACCACCCATCGACCAGCCGAGCACCGCCATCCGTTCGATCCCGAGGTGGTCGGCCAACTCCTCCACGTCCGCGGCCCAGTCGAGGACTGTGCGTCCGGGGCTGGGATCCGAGAGGCCGATCCCGGGCCGATCCGGTGAGATGAGCCGGATCCCGGCGGCCTCGGCGACGGGCGCGGCCCCTCGTATGTCGAGGCGACACGACAATCCACCGTGGGCACTGACCACGACGAAGCCGTCTGCGGGTCCGTAGTCGGCGAATCCCATCGACCGACCATCTCGCAGACTGATCACCCGATCCTCAGGCCTGACAGTCACTCTGGGCACAGCGCACCTCCGACGAGTCGGAATCACGATAACGGTCGGTTGCCCAACAGTGACGGACTTCGACACTGCGAGTTCGCGGCCGTGTCGGCCCAGGCCAGGCGGCTGCCGAGCCGGCTTGCTCCGACACGCCCGGAGCTGGTGTCGCTTTTGGTCGTTTGTTCGGATTCGATCGGTCGATCCGCGCTTCCCGAGTCCCACTGGACGGACGCGCCCCCCGGGATCCGACCGTCCCACGCACCGCCGATCCGGGCCGCCGTCCGGTGGATGGGACGGCACATCGGGAATCAGTTAACTCATGCCATACTGCAACCCGTTCCAACGCCGGTCGCCGACCAGACCGGCCGATCAGGCTCGACAAGCAGATGAGGTTTGCATGAGCGACACCGCCACACCGGCCGTAGAGGGCTGGTTCACCACCGGGCCGGAGCCGGCCCTGATCGGCACCAAGTGCCGGTCCTGCGGCACGATCTCCTTCCCGCGGGAGACCACGTTCTGCAAGAACCCGGCCTGCTCCGGCGAGGAGTTCGACGATGTCGAGCTGTCGCGCCGCGGCACGGTGTGGTCGTACACCGATGCGCAGTACAAGCCGCCGGCCCCGTACATCGCGAACACCGATCCGTACGTCCCGTTCGCGCTCGCAGCGGTCGAGCTGCCCGAGGGCCTCGTCGTGCTCGGCCAGGTGGCCGACGGCTACGGCGTCGCGGACCTCAAGGTGGGCAACCCCGTCGAACTGGTCATCGAGACCCTCTACACCGACGAGACGGGCGACCGTAGCATCTGGCGCTGGAAGCCGGTCGCTGCAGCAGAGAACGGGGCACAGGCATGAGCACCAACAATGATGTGGCCGTCCTCGGCGTCGGTATGCACGCGTGGGGCAAGTGGGGCCACTCGTTCGTCAAGTACGGTGTCGCCGCCGCCCGCGCGGCCCTCGCCGACTCGGGCGTGGACTGGCAGGACGTCGACCTCATCGTCGGCGGCGAGACGGTCCGCAACGGCTACGGCGGCTATGTCGCCGGCGCCACCTTCGCGCAGGCCCTCGGATGGAACGGCGCCCGCGTCGCGACGTCGTACGCCGCATGCGCCACCGGCGCTCAGGCACTCGACACCGCCCGCGCCCGGATCCTGGCCGGACTCTCCGACGTCGCACTGGTCGTCGGCGCCGACACGACGCCCAAGGGCTTCCTGGCTCCGGTCGCCGGCGAGCGCTGGGACGATCCGGACTGGCTCCGCTTCCGCCTGATGGGCATGACCAACCCGGCGTACTTCGCGCTCAATGCGCGTCGGCGCATCGACCTGTACGGCGCCACCCCCGAGGACTTCGCCGCCGTCAAGGTCAAGAACGCCAAGCACGGCCTGAACAACCCGAACGCGCGCTACCGCAAGGAAGTTTCGGCGGCCGACGTGCTGGCCTCGCCGGTGGTCGCGGACCCGTTGCACCTGCTCGACATCTGCGCCACGTCCGACGGCGGCGCCGCCATCATCCTGACGTCCATGGAGTACGCCCGCAAGAAGGGCATCGTGGATCCCGTTCGGATCAAGGCAATTTCGACCGTCACGCCGACGTTCCCGCAGACGATCATGGACATGCCGAACTTCTCCACCGAGTCGGCGTCCGCGGTGCCCGCGCCCGAGCGCACGTTCAAGGAGTCGATCGGCGACGCGGCCTACGAGGAGGCCGGCATCTCTCCCGAGGACGTCGACGTCGCCGAGGTCTACGACCTCGCCACGTCGGTCGAGCTCGACTGGATCGAGGACCTGGGACTGTGCAAGCGCGGCGAGGCCGAGCACCTGTTGCGTGCCGGTGACACCACGATCGGTGGCCGCATCCCGGTCAACCCGTCCGGTGGTCTCGCCTGCTTCGGCGAAGCCGTTCCGGCACAGGCACTCGCGCAGGTCTGCGAGCTCACCTGGCAGCTCCGCGGCCAGGCCGAGGGCCGCCAGGTGGAGGGTGCTCGCGTGGGTATCACCGCCAATCAGGGCCTGTTCGGGCACGGCTCGTCGGTGATCGTTTCCGTCTGACGGACATTCAGCGACATCGAGCGCCCCTCTCCCACCGGGAGAGGGGCGCTTTCGCTATGTTCGACGGCATGACGGATGCGGCAGGCTCGCTCGACGATCATGTTCGCCCACATCTCGATTCGTCCGCTCTCGTGGTGATCGACATGCAGAACGACTTCATGGACGAGGGGCCGCTTCCGGTTCCCGGAACCGCAGCCTTACTCCCTGTGCTCACCCGGATCGTCGACGCGTACCGCCGCGCCGGGCGCCCGATCGTGCATGTCGTCCGGATCTATGACGGCGATGACGTCGACCTCGTGCGCCGGACGGCCATCACCCGTGACGACGCGCCGCTCGTGCGGCCGGGCACGGCAGGCTCGCAGGTGGGTCGACGGTCTCCTGCCCGTCGGCGCGCCGCCACTCGATCCGAAACTCCTTGTCGAGGGTGGGTTCCAGTCGGTAGGCCCGTCCGAGACCGTGATGTGGAAGCCGCGCTGGAGCGCATTCCATCGGACCCGGCTGGACGAGTACCTGGCCGGACTCGGCGTCGACACCGTCGTCGTCGCCGGCTGCAATTTCCCGAACTGCCCGCGGGCCACGCTGTTCGACGCGAGCGCCCGCGACTACCGGACCGTTCTCGCCTCCGGCGCGACGTCACAGGTCACACCGGATCGCCTCGCCGATGCCCGGTCCATCGGAGTCGTCGTAATGCCCGCCGCAGCCATCGCCGCCGCGTTCCATGCGACGTGAACAGGTCTTTTTCGCCGAAACTGCACGGTTGCGCAATTCGTAGCCGGCGCACTGTTTCTGGTCGCGTGAGCATTTCGCACCACCCTGGATGTGACTGACGTCACGGCCTAGCAGTGACCCTCATCACTGTTTGGACTCGAGTCCAACCCCGGAAACCGGGCTGTTTCGCCCGCCGACCTCCCGATACGACCGACCACACAGCGCCATCATGGACGGCCGTACCGAAAAACCGATGGGTGACGCCGAAACCGATCCGTCCTAGCGTCGTCAACGGCTCGACACGAACGAGCAACCGCCGTCCCGCTTCTCGTCATCTCTGCCCCCGCGGGACCGGATTCGAAGACCTTCCAGGGCAGAAGCGAGGGAATCGCTTCCGGCGCCCACCGACGGGCCCCCGGAACCCTCGCCATCCACCACGGAGAGGACATCAACTATGGCTGGCATCACCGTCAAACGCGCACTCGGCACCGTCGCCGCCACCACGGCACTTATCGCCGCACCACTCGCAATGAGCACCGGCACGGCCAACGCCGCCTCCGGCGACTGGGATTCCGTCGCCCAGTGCGAGAGCGGCGGCGACTGGGGCGCGGACACCGGTAACGGCTACTACGGCGGCCTGCAGTTCAGCGCCGGGACCTGGAACGCCAACGGCGGCTCCGGCCTGCCCCACCACAATTCGCGTGAGGAGCAGATCCGGGTTGCCGAGAGCGTTCTGGCGAACCAGGGCAGTGGTGCGTGGCCGTCGTGCGGCCAATTCCTCTGAGCCTGAATACGCTCGCCGAGGAGGCGCTCTTCGTGCCGGATTTCCGGCACGAAGAGCGCCTCCTGCGTTCACCAGAGTCGATTCCGTTCGGCCATCGGATTCACGAGTCGCTCGGACCCGCCGGCGAGGCGATGACGAGTTCACGGAAAGAGCCGCTGCGGTCGAGTTCGAGCACCCTGTCGAGTTCCAGACGCTCGAGGAACGCGGTGTCGTGACTGACCACCAGAACGGCACCCCGATAGTCGCGCAGCGCATCGACCAGTTGGTCGACGCTGCGGATGTCGAGGTTGTTGGTCGGCTCGTCGAGGACCAGAATCTGCGCCGGCGGATCCGCCAGGAGAAGCTTCGCGAGCGACACACGGAAGCGCTCTCCACCCGAAAGGGTGGATACCAGGCGGTCCACGCTGTCACCTCGAAGAAGCAAGCGGGCCAGTTGATTACGGATAGCACCCGACGACATGGTCGGCGCCGCCGCACGGACGTTGTCGAGGGCGCCGGCCTCGTCGTCGAGCCCGTCGAGACGTTGTGGGAGGTACCCCACTCGGTCAGTGAACAAGGTCCCGCTCGGACGACCCGGTGCCGCTGGCCGTCCGTAGACCAGCCCCTCGATCAGGGTCGTCTTGCCGACACCGTTGGGTCCAGTGACCGCGAGCCGTTCCGGGCCCTGCACCTGGACAGTACGATTCGTTCCGCGAAGTTCGGCGATCCGCCGGCTGCGCGGAACGTCGGGATCCGGCAGTCCCAGATGAATATGTTCGTCGGCCCGAACGCGTGCGGCGGCCGCATCGACTGCCGCTTTGGCGGCCTGCACTTTCGCGTCGAGCCCGGTGCGCATGGCACCGGCCGATGCTTGTGCCTTGCTCGCACGATTTCCCGCCAGGATCTTCGGGATGCCCCCGCTCTGCTGGGTTGTCCGAGCGGTCCGCTCCCGGCGCGCCAGCTTCGTCTCGGCCTCGACGCGTTGCCGCTTCTCGACTTTGAGTGCTTGTTCCGCCGATCGGGCTGCCTGAACCGCCGCTGCCTGCTCGCGGCCGAGATGCTCGCGCCACGCGCTGTAGGGCCCGCCGAAGACGCCTACCCGACCGGCGTGTAGCTCGGCGGTGTCGTCCATGCGTTCCAACAGGTTCACGTCGTGGCTGACGACGACGAGCGCTCCCGGCCAGGTGCCGACCAGCTCTGCGAGTTTTGCGCGAGTCGACATGTCGAGGTTGTTGGTGGGCTCATCGAGCAACGTGATCGGTGTGTGCTGAAGGCGCAGCCCGGTGATTGCGACGAGCATGGCCTCGCCACCGGATATCTGTCCGACTCGTCGGTCGAGATCAGCGGCGGAGAAGCCGATCTCACCGAGCGCCTCAGCGGCGCGGGTCTCGATGTCCCAGTCGTCGCCGATCGCCTCGAAGTGAACATCGTCGACCTCCCCGGCCTCGATCGCACGGAGCGCCGCCAGCTTGTCGGCGATTCCGAGGAGCGCGGCCAGTCGCGTCTGCCGGTCGAGCGTCAGGGTTTGCGGCAGATAGCCGACATCGCCCGACGTCGTGATCTGTCCCGACGTGGGTGTGAGCACTCCGGCGATCAGCTTCAGCAGTGTCGACTTCCCTGCTCCGTTGTCGCCGACCAGTCCGGTGCGACCGGAACCGATGGTGCCGAAGAGTCCTGCGAGCGCGACTGTTCCGTCAGGCCACTCGAACGTGAGGTCCCGAAAGGTGATCGCGGGTTTGATGGACGTTGACATGTTCTGTCTCCCTGTGTGCAAGGCAATCCGATCGGCGCGGCGGCCCGCCGGATCTGCGTCTACTCCACAGACCCGAGGCGGACGAACACGACCGAGCAGGGATCACCGCGCGGCTGACTGACTCTGGTGGTGAGCGCCGCGGAACCCGTCGGCTCGGTGCGCGTCTTGGGCACACCGAACGGGCGGAGCGGGCGATCGCGGATCCGAACCACAGGCCGAAGACCGACACCAGACGGTCCGGCACGAAGAATGGCCGTCTCGTGCGCGTAGATGCGCAGCGCACACAAAGATGGCCGCCGATGGTTCGGCGGCTAGAGTCTGTCGACCTCGATAAGCACGATCGGACGGTATCACCCGCCGAGAGTCGCCACCGCACTGCCCTCGGCCGTTCACCGCCGCAACAGCCAGGTCAGCGATCGACCGATCGGGTCAGTTCACCGTCACCGCCGACAAGCGCCAGGGACCGTCGCCGAGCAGTTCCAGCTGGCGGGTGTGGAGCTGGTCGACGGTGCTGCGGTGGCTGACGCTGACGAGCATGCAGTCCGGCACCCGCTCCCGGATCAGGTGGTACAGCGCGAACTCGAGGCCCTCGTCGACCGCCGACGTCGCCTCGTCGAGGAACGCGGCCTGCGGGCAGATCAACACGATTCGGGCGAAGGCGATGCGCTGTTGCTCGCCGGGTGACAGGATCTTCGCCCAGTCCGCCTCCTCGTCCAGACGGCCGACGAGGTTGCCGAGTTGGACGGACTGCAGGGCCTCGACGATCCGCGCGTCGCCCAGGTCGTCCGGAGTCGCCGGATAGGCGACGGCACTGCGCAGGTCCCCGAGCGGGAGATACGGCAACTGGGACAGGAACAGCGCTCCCTGTCCGATCGGGCGGCGCACCCGGCCGTCGACGAACGGCCACATCTCGGCGAGGGCACGCAGCAGCGTCGTCTTGCCGCTGCCCGACGGCCCCTTCACGAGCAACGCCTCGCCCGGTTCGAGGTGCACGTCCAGGTCGTCGATCAACAGTCGTCCGTCGGGTGTGCGGACCGACACCTGGTCCAGTTCCACCGAACCGTCGTGTCCCTCCGTGCGAATGGCCGGGAGTTGCCGGGACTTCTCGTCGGCGTCGAGCAGTCCGTTGAGCCGGATCAGGCTCGCCCGATAGCCGGCGAACACGTCGTACGACTGACGGAAGAACGACAGGGCGTCCGACACCTGGCCGAACGCCTGTGTGCTCTGGGTGATATCGCCGAGGGTGATGGTGCCGGCGAAGAACCGCGGCGCCTGGATGACGATCGGGAACACGACCGAGACCTGGCTGACGCCCAGGTTGAACCCGTTGAATTTCAGTGTCCGGAAAACGATCTGCCACGCGTTGACGATCACCCCGGCAAACCTGCCGAGCAGTCCGCGCTTCTCTACGCCCTCTCCGCGGTAGAAGGCGACGTTCTCGGCGCTGTCGCGCAGACGCACCAGGGCGTAACGGAAGTTCGCCGTCAACCGCTCCTTCAGGAAGCTCAGCGCGATCAACGGCCGGCCGATCCAGAAGGCGATCACGGTGGCGGTCAGGATGTATACGTAGACGAGAACGACCATGGCCCGGGGAATCTCGACCCCGAGGATCTCCATCGGACCGGACAGGTCCCACAGGATCCCGGTGAAGGACACCACCGTCACCACCGAACTGACCAGCCCCATCGACAGGGTCTGCGTGGTGTTCGCCACCTCGGTGATGTCGGCCTCGATCCGCTGGTCCGGATTGTCGATGGATTTGTCGATGAACCTGCCGCGGTAGTAGGCGCGGCCGCCCAGCCAGTCGGTGGTGACCCGATCGGTGAGCCAGGTGCGCCACAGGATCTCGAGTGCCTGCCCCACGTACTGGGCCAGCAGCGTCCGCACGACGTGCACGGTTGCGAGCACCGTGAACACCACGATCGATCGCCAGAACATCGATTTCGCGCCGTCGAGCATGGCCGCATCACCGGCCTCGAGACCCTGCGCAATCAACTGCAGCGAGGTGTACATCTCGTTGCTCTGGTACGAGAGCAACACCATCACCCGGACTCCCAGGATCGTCAGGAACAGCAACGCCACGATCAGCGACCACGGTCGCCAGCTGTCCCGAGTCGAGAAGTAGCCTCCGGTGATTCGCCAGAATTGCCGACCCCACCTGGTGTGCCGCGCGATCAAGGCGCCGATCACCACGAAGCAGACCAGGCCGATAGCGAACGCCTTCGACGTCCACAGCAAACTGGCCACGACTTCGTTGTTCCAGTCGATCGATTCGTTTCGCATGAGGCTCCCCCATCAGGGATGGCGTGCCGTGAATCGAGAACCAGAATTCTATCCGCCCCCGTGATGACCGAGGAGGCTCATGACCGAACCGGCTCAGCGCCGGGCCGGAAAGTGCCGAATGACGCCTTCCTGCACGACAGTTGCAATCAACTGACCGTCGCTCGCGAAGAACCGACCGGTCGCCAGACCTCGCGAACCGGCCGCAACCGGCGATTCGGTCGCATACAGCGCCCACTGGTCGAAGCGGAACGGGCGATGGAACCAGATCGAATGGTTGACCGTCGCGGCGACGATGCGGTCCAGACCCCACGACAGTCCGTGGGTGGTGAGAATCGAGTCCAGCACCGTGGTGTCCGATGAGTACGCCAGCGCCGCGGTGTGCGCCCACGACTCGTCAGGCAACTCCCCGTCGGCCCGCATCCACACCCGGTTGTGGTTGAGTCGCTCGCCGGTGCCCTTGAGCACCCACGTCGGGTCGTTGGCGTAGCGCATCTCCATCGGCTTGAGCGCATCGACGAACATCCGCAGCCGGTCCTCGTACCCGACGAGGTGTTCCCCGATCGACGGCAGGGACTCCGGACCGGCGACGTCGGGGATGTCGACGCTGTGCTCGAGGCCCTTGCCCCAGTCCTGGAACGCGGCGAACATCGAGAACAGCACGTTGCCGTCCTGGTACGCGGTGACCTGACGGTTCGCGAACGCCCTCCCGTCGCGATGTCGGTCGACGCGGTACTCGATCGGCGCCTTGACGTCACCACCGCGGATGAAGTGGGCGTTGATCGCGTGGATCGGACGGTCTCCCTCGACCGTCCGCCCAGCCGCGACCAACGCCTGCGACACCAACTGGCCACCGAATGTGCGACTGCCGACCTGCGCGGGATGCCGACCGAGGTAGGTGTCCTCGCGGATCTGCTCGAGATCCAGCAACGCCAACAGCGTCTCCAGATCGGCCGATCTCGTCGGACGTACCCCTGCCCCCGCGTCGGTCACCCGCATTGCCCCCTTCTAGTGGTCTTCCTCCCCGATCCGGTGCACGTGGATCAGGTTGGTCGAGCCTACTGTGCCGGGCGGCGAGCCGGCGACGATGACCACGAGGTCACCCTTGTTGTAGCGACCGAGTGAGAGCAGCGCGTGGTCGACCTGCGTGAACATCTGATCGGTCGAGGCGACCGCCTCGACGATGAACGTCTCGGTGCCCCACGACAGCGCCAACTGGCGGCGCACCGCCTCGAGCGGTGTGAACGCCAGCAGCGGAAGCGGCGAGTGCAGGCGCGCCAACCGGCGGACCGTGTCACCGGACTGCGTGAACGCCACCAGCGCCTTCGCATCGAGACGCTCACCGATGTCACGGGCACCGTAGGAGATGACACCGCGCTTGGTGCGGGGCACATGCGTGAGCGGCGGGACGCGCGCCGGATCGGTCTCGACGGCCTCGAGGATCCGGGCCATCGTCTGCACCGTCTCCATCACGTACTTGCCGACCGACGTCTCGCCCGAGAGCATCACCGCGTCCGCGCCGTCGAGCACCGCATTCGCGACATCCGACGCCTCGGCGCGAGTGGGCCGCGAGTTCTCGATCATGGATTCGAGCATCTGTGTGGCGACGATCACCGGCTTCGCGTTCTCACGCGCGATCTGGATGGCGCGCTTCTGCACCAGCGGAACCTGCTCGAGCGGCAGTTCGACGCCCAGGTCGCCGCGGGCAACCATGACCGCATCGAACGCCAGCACGACGGCCTCGAGGTTCTCGATCGCCTCGGGCTTCTCGAGCTTCGCGATGACCGGGACGCGGCGGCCGACCCGATCCATCACGGCGTGTACCAGCTCGACATCGGCCGGCGAGCGCACGAACGACAGCGCGATGAAGTCGACGCCCAGCGACAGCGCGAACTCGAGATCCTCGATGTCCTTCTCGGACATCGCCGGCACCGACACGTTCATGCCGGGCAGCGACACGCCCTTGTTGTTGCTGACCGGGCCGCCCTCGGTGACACGGCAGACGACGTCGTCGCCCTCGACGGCCTCGACCACCAGGCCGACCTTGCCGTCGTCGACGAGTAACCGGTCTCCGGGCTGCGCGTCCTGCGCGAGCTGCTTGTACGTCGTCGAGACACGGTCGTGCGTGCCCTCGCAGTCCTCGACCGTGATCCGGATCTGTTCCCCGGTCGCCCAGTACGTCTTGCTCTCGACGAACCGGCCGAGGCGGATCTTCGGTCCCTGCAGGTCGGCGAGGATGCCGACCGCGCGTCCCGTTGCTTCGGACGCCTCACGCACCCGTCGGTAGTTGTCCTCATGATCGGAATGTTCGCCGTGGCTGAAGTTCAGTCGCGCTACGTCCATCCCGCTCTCGACGAGTTCACGTACGCGGTCGCCGGTAGCAGTCGCAGGGCCAAGTGTGCAGACAATCTTCGTGCGTCGGGTCACGAGCAAAGCCTAGTCAATGCGAGGAACGAACTCTATTCGGCAGGAGAACGCCCCGTGACGTCCAGATGAGCGTCAGACGACGGTCAGCGGGAGCGCAGTCGGATGCACGGGGGCGGGCAGCTCCGAACTCCCGGTCAGATAGGCGTCGACGCCCCGTGCCGCGGACCGCCCCTCCGCGATGGCCCACACCACCAGCGAGGCCCCCCGGTGCGCATCGCCGCACACGAACACACCGGGCGTCGCGGTCTGCCAATCGGATCCACACGAGAGCGAACCCCGCCGGTTGGTACCGAGGTCGAGATCGTCGAGTAGCGGGCCGTGTTCGGCGCCCTCGAAGCCGATCGCGAAAAGCGCTAGGTCGCAAGGAAGTTCGATCTCCTCACCGACCGGCCGAATCACCCTCTGCCCCGATTCGTCGCGCCCCAGCCGTACCTCCGCCAGGATCATCGACCGCACGCGCCCGTCGGCGTCACCGAGGAATCGCTGAACCGCAACCTCGTACCGGCGCACACCGCCTTCCGCGTGCGCCGGGGACGTGCGCAGCACCATCGGCCAGGCCGGCCACGGCGTGGAGGATTCGTCCCGTTCGGTCGGTAGGGCCGGGTGATAGTCGAGCTGGGTGACCGACAGCGCGCCCTGCCGGTGCGCGGTCCCGAGGCAGTCGGCTCCGGTGTCACCACCACCGATGATCACCACGTGCTTGCCACGCGCGCTGATCGGCGTCGGCCCGTCACCCTCGCACTCATGGTTGGAGGCGACGAGATACTCCATCGCCAGGTGCACGCCGTCCAGCTCCCGGCCCACGACGTCGCGGTTGTCGCGCGCCTGCAGTGCGCCCGTCGCGAGCACGACCGCCTCGTACCGTTCCCGCAGCGCGGACACCGGCAAGTCGATACCCACCTCGACCTCGGTGACGAAATGCGTTCCCTCCACTCTCATCTGAGTCAGCCTCTGGTCCACCACCGCCTTCTCGAGCTTGAACTCGGGTATCCCGTACCGCAGCAGCCCGCCGAGTCGGTCGTCGCGCTCGTACACGGTCACCTCGTGCCCGACACGAGTTAGTTGTTGCGCAGCAGCAAGTCCCGCGGGGCCCGAACCGACGACGGCGATATGTCGGCCGGTACCGATGGCCGACAGGACCGGCCCCACCGCACCCTTCTCCCAGGCGGCGTCGGCAATGGCTTGCTCGATCCGCTTGATCGTGACGCTGCCGGTGGTGTGGGTGTCGGCGAGCGAGAGGACGCACGCGGCCTCGCAGGGTGCCGGGCACACCCGTCCGGTGAACTCCGGGAAGTTGTTGGTCGCGTGCAACCGGTCTGCCGCCGCACCCCAGCGACCTCGGCGAACCAGGTCGTTCCACTCGGGAATCAAGTTCCCCAGGGGGCACCCGGCACTCCCGGAGTGACAGAACGGGATCCCGCAGTCCATGCACCGACTGGCTTGCTCGGACACCTCCCGGGCACGCTCCTCGGCCGACTGCGACTCGTACACCTCGCGCCAGTCGTGGACACGTTCTTCCACCGGACGCTTGCGCGCCTCCTGCTTGGTGACGTGTAGGAAACCCTGTGGATCAGCCACGTGCCGCCTCCATGATCGCGGTATCGACGTCCAGCCCCTCGGCCCGCGCCATCCGGGTCGCCTCGAGCACCCGCTGGTAGTCGACGGGCATCACCTTGGTGAACAGCGCCGACCGCCGTGGCCAGTCCGCCAGCACCGACGCCGCCACCGCGGAGCCCGTCCACCGCAGATGCTGCTCCACCACCACCCGCAGCCATTGGAGATCGTCACCGTTCGGCGCCTGCAACGTCACCATCGCCGGGTTGATCTTCGACAGATCAGCGTCCAGGACGAAGGCGATCCCGCCCGACATGCCCGCGGCGAGGTTCCGGCCGATCGGCCCGAGCACCACGACCCGGCCCCCGGTCATGTACTCGCACGCGTGATCGCCGACACCCTCGGCGACCGCCACCGCACCCGAGTTCCGCACACAGAACCGCTCGCCCACCCGCCCCCGCAGGTACGCCTCACCCGCCGTCGCCCCGTAGAGGAGCGTGTTGCCCGCGATCACCTGGGTCTCCGGCAGGAACAGCACGTCGTCCGCGGGCCGAATCACGACGCGACCACCCGAGAGCCCCTTGCCGACATAGTCGTTGGCGTCGCCGACGAGGTCGATCGTGATTCCCGGCGGCAGGAACGCACCCAACGATTGACCGGCGGATCCCTCCAACTGGACCCGGATGGTGTCGTCGGGCAGACCGGCGGCACCGTAGCGTCGGGTGACCTCCGACCCCAGAAGCGTCCCGACCGTCCGGTTGACGTTGCGAACCGGCAGCTCCAACCGCACCGGTAGCGCATCCTCGAGGGCACCCTCGGCCAACTGGATGAGCGTGCGGTCCAGCGCGAGGTCGAGTCCGTGGTCCTGCGCACGCACGCACCGCCGTTGGGGAATGCCGACACCGGGCAGCGACTCGGTCGTGGCGAAGATCGGGCTCAGGTCCAGTCCCCGGCTCTTCCAGTGCGCCACCCCGACCGCGGTCTCGAGGATCTCCGGATGCCCCACCGCCTCGTCGACACTGCGGAAGCCCAACTCGGCGAGGTACCGGCGCACGCCCTCGGCCACGAATCGGAAGAAGTCCTCGACGAATTCGGGTTTGCCGGTGAACCGCTTGCGCAACTCGGGATTCTGCGTCGCCACCCCCACCGGGCAGGTGTCGAGGTGGCACACCCGCATCATGATGCAGCCCGCCGCGATCAGCGGCGCCGTGGAGAATCCGTACTCCTCCGCGCCGAGCAGCATCGCCACGACGACGTCCCGCGCGGTGCGCAGGCCGCCGTCGCACTGCATCGTGATCCGGTCACGTAATCCGTTGAGCACCAGCGTCTGCTGCGCATCGGCGAGCCCGATCTCCCACGGCAGCCCGGCGTGTTCGAGCGACGTCAGCGGGGACGCACCGGTACCGCCGTCGTGACCGGAGATCAGTACGACGTCGGCGTGCGCCTTGCTGACACCGGCGGCAACCGTGCCGACCCCGACGGAGCTGACCAGCTTGACGTGCACACGAGCCTGCTCGTTCGCGTTCTTCAGATCGTGGATAAGCTGGGCCAGGTCCTCGATCGAGTAGATGTCGTGGTGTGGCGGCGGCGAGATCAGCCCCACGCCGGGCGTCGAGTGCCGGGTCCGCGCGATCCACGGATACACCTTGTACGCGGGCAACTGCCCGCCCTCTCCCGGCTTGGCGCCCTGCGCCATCTTGATCTGGACGTCGGTCGCGTTGACGAGGTAGTCGCTGGTCACGCCGAATCGCCCGCTCGCGACCTGTTTGACGGCGCTCCGCCGCCGCGGGTCGTGCAGCCTGTCGACGTCCTCGCCGCCCTCCCCGGAATTCGACCGCCCGCCGATCCGGTTCATCGCGACGGCGATGGTCTCGTGCGCCTCCGCCGAGATCGAGCCGTAGCTCATGGCGCCGGTGTTGAAGCGGGTGAAGATGGCCTCGGCCGGTTCGACGTCGTCGAGCGGGACGGGCGGTCGCAGTCCACGACGGAACTCGAACAGTCCGCGCAGGGTGCCGCCCTCCGCCGAGAGGCGGTCCACCTCCGCGCTGTACCGCTCGAACACGTCGGCCCGGCCCGTTCGGGTCGCGTGCTGCAGCAGGAACACCGTCTCCGGTGTGAACAGGTGCAGTTCGCCGTCGCGCCGGTACTGGTAGATGCCGCCCACGTCGAGCCGACGGTGAACCTGCGCCGAGGGGCTCTCCGGGTACGCCTGCCGGTGCCGCAGCTCCACCTCCCGCGCAAGCACGTCCAGACCGACCCCGCCGAGGCGGCTGACCGTGGCGGTGAAGTACTCGTCGACAACGTCGTGGGACAGACCGATCGCCTCGAAAACCTGTGCGGCGGTGTACGACCCGACGGTAGAGATCCCCATCTTCGACATCACCTTCAGGACGCCCTTGCCGAGTGCCGTGAGGTAGTTGCGCACTGCGACGGACGATTCCACGCCGGTCAGCTCCCCCTCCGCCACGAGGTCCTCGATCGTCTCCATCGCGAGATAGGGGTTGACCGCCGCCGCGCCGAACCCGATCAGCAACGCGATGTGGTGTACCTCCCGGGCGTCGCCGGTCTCGACCACGAGCGCGACCTTGGTGCGTTCCTTGGTTCGCACCAGGTGGTGGTGGACCGCGGACACGGCAAGCAGCGACGGGATCGGTGCCCGCAGGTGATCGGAGTCGCGATCGGAGATCACCAGTGTCCGATAACCGTTCGCGATGGCGGCACTGGCCGCCGCCCGCAGGTCCTCGATCGCCTCGGCCATGCCCGCTCCGCCACTGTCGGCGCTGTACAGCGCCCGCAGGACGGTCGCCGCGAACCCCGGGCAGTCGCCGTCGGCGTTGATGTCGATGATCTTGCCGAGTTCGTCGTTGTCGAGGACGGGCCACGACAGTACGAGCTGGCGACACGACGCCGCCGCCGGCTCGAGGAGGTTCTGCTCCGGGCCCATCACTCGCCGCAGCGACGTGACGATCTCCTCGCGGATCGCGTCCAGCGGCGGGTTGGTGACCTGCGCGAACATCTCGACGAAGTAGTCGTACAGCAGCCGCGGACGCTGCGAGAGCACCGCTACCGGAGTGTCGGTACCCATCGATCCGAGAGGTTCGCCCCCCGACGTCGCCATCGGCGCGAGCAGAACACGTTCCTCTTCCTCTGTGTACCCGAACGCCTGCTGTCGCCGCACGACCGACTCGTGGTCGTGCGGGATACGCCCCCGGCTCGGGAGCGAGCGCAACTCGAGCAGGCCGGCGTGGAGCCACTCCCGGTAGGGCCGCTGGCCCGCGAGCTGTGACTTGATCTCGTCGTCGGGCACGATGCGGCCGCCGGCGGTGTCGACCAGGAACATCACCCCCGGCTCGAGTCGTCCCTTCGCGATCACATCCGACTGGGGTATCGGCAGCACCCCGCTCTCGCTGGCGAGCACGACGCGCCCGTCGGTGGTGTGCCACCACCGTCCCGGACGGAGGCCGTTGCGGTCGAGCAGGGCGCCGACGACGGTGCCGTCGGTGAACGTAATGCAGGCGGGCCCGTCCCACGGCTCCATCAACGACGCGTGGAACTGGTAGAAGGCGCGACGGTCGTCACCCATCGCGGTGTGGTTCTCCCACGCCTCCGGGATCATCATCGACACCGCGTGCGGCAGCGACCGGCCACCCAGGTGCAGCAGCTCCAGAACCTCGTCGAACGACGCCGAATCGGACGCCTCGGGCGTGCAGATCGGGTACAGGCGTTCGAGATCACCCGGGATGCGATTGCTGCGCAGCATCGCCTCCCGCGCACGCATCCGGTTCCGGTTCCCGCGCACGGTGTTGATCTCCCCATTGTGCGCGACATACCGGAACGGGTGTGCCAGAGGCCAGGACGGAAACGTGTTGGTCGAGAACCGACTGTGCACGATGGCGATCGCGCTCGCAATGCGGCGGTCCCGCAGATCGGAAAAGTACAACCCGAGCTGCTCCGTGGTCAGCATGCCCTTGAACGTCATCGTCCGACTCGACAGCGATGGGAAGTACACACCGGTCCCGGCCTGTTCGACCTCCGGCGTCACCAACTCGGCACGCTTACGCAGCCCGTACACCCGCCGATCCAGCTCGAGCCCGGCGGGTCGGACGCCGTTCACCGGCGGCGCGGACACGAAGAGATACGTCATGTACGGCATGCAGGACCGGGCCGTCGCGCCGATGTCGGCCCCGATCGGCTCCACCCGGACGTCGTGCCAACCGAGGATCTCGACATCCTCGCGCTCGGCGATCGCCTGCACCCGACGTCGCGCTGCCGCGCGCAGGTCGGCCTCCATGGGGAGGAAGCAGATTCCGGCGGCGAACGTCGAGGATCCGTCCGGCGCCGGCGCAGGCAGCTCGAAATCGGCCAGCTCACGCAGAAAGTCGCCGGGCAGCTGGATGAGAATCCCCGCTCCGTCGCCGCTGTTGACCTCTGCGCCCGCGGCACCACGATGCTCGAGGTTCTCGAGGGCGAGCAGCGCGTCGGCGATGATCGCGTGCGAACGGCGGCCCTCGACATCGGCGACCATCGCGACGCCGCACGAATCCGATTCGCGATCGGAAACGTAGAGGCCACCGGAATCTGGTTGCCGAGAAAACAGCACCGAACACCTCCACACCGGCCGCGTACGTCCCGACCGCGACCACCTGTTCGCGCATCACGCACTTCTCGGGCGACTCCCTCGTGGGGGTCGCCGACTACGGGTGCTGACTGCGTTGATCGGGGTCCACCGGCATTGCTGTCGACCCGTGAAGGTTGCCGAGTTCCACACCCGGCCGGGCCAGTTTACCGCGCCATCGCCACCCGAAGCGATGCCGAAAAAGCCACACCGCCCGTGCCGATATCGGCACGGGCGGTGTGGTTCGAGTACGTCAGGTCCGGTCGGACTCGGTCGGCTCGGGATCGCCGGGCGGGGGCGGATAGCTCGGCCCGGCTCCCCACCCCGGGCCGTTACCGACCCCGGAGAAGGTGTCCCAGCCCGGTCCGGCCGCCCCGCTTCCGGACGGCGGCACCGCCGAGGTGCCCGACGTCGACTCCGTCATGGAGGCGTCGGCTGTCGCGTCGTAATCGAAAGGCGCGCCGAACTCCGGCGACGAAGTGGGTTCGACCAACTCGTCGTCGAACTCGGTGGATTCAGTCATTTCTTCTCCCTTCCGCTGTCGCTGCCGTCGCGGTCGGTGTGATCGGGACTCGTGACGGAGTCCCCATCGACTGCGGGCGCCGCGGCTCCGACCGTTCGGTCGGTGCGACTGCTGCGCGGTTGCAGATCCTCCGGATTCTCACGCCCCTTCTTCGCCAGAACGAAGTAGGCGACGGCGCCGGCGAACACGAGGGCCGACGTGAACGAGTTCACCCGGATGCCCAGGATCTCGGACGCGTGATCCGACCGCATCAGCTCGATCCAGAAACGGCCCGCGCAGTATCCCGCCACGTAGAGCGCGAACAGCCGGCCGTGACCGATCTTGAACCTGCGGTCCACCACGACTAGCAGCACGACGATCAGCAGGTTCCAGACCAGTTCGTAGAGGAACGTCGGGTGAACCACCTGCATCACGACGCCGTTGGATGCACCGTTGAGCGTGTCGACCCGTCCCGCGGCGTCCGTGCGCTCGTAGATCTCGAGACCCCACGGGACCGTCGTCTCGCGGCCGTACAGCTCCTGGTTGAACCAGTTGCCGAGTCGGCCGATGGCCTGCGCCAGGATTATGCCGGGCGCGATCGCGTCACCCAGCGCCGGCAGCGGGATGCCCCGGCGTCGGCAACCGATCCACGCACCGACGGCGCCGAGCGCCACGGCACCCCAGATGCCGAGGCCGCCCTGCCAGATCTTCAGCGCGTCGACGGGGTTCCCGCCGGCACCGAAGTACGTCGGCCAGTCCGTCATGACGTGGTAGAGCCGGCCACCGATCAAACCGAACGGCACCGCCCAGACGGCGATGTCGAGGACCGTGCCCTTCTCACCGCCGCGCGCCACCCATCGCCGGTCGCCCCACACGATCGCCACGACGATGCCGACGATGATGCAGAGTGCGTAGGCACGCAGGGCCAGCGGTCCGACGTACCACACCCCCTGCGGTGGGCTGGGGATGTACGCGAGAAATTGCGTCGAAGTCGCCATCGAAGTCACTGGGCCACGGTAGCCGAGCGCACGCCCTCCGCGAGTTCCGTGGTGAGGGCGCGGACCGCACCCAGGCCCTGCTCCACCGCGGAGACGATGGCGGATCCGACGATGACCGCGTCCGCGTACGCCGCGATCTCGGCGGCCTGCGCGCCCGACCGGACGCCGAGGCCGACACCGACCGGGATGTCCGAGTGCGCACGGATCCGGGCGGTGAGTTCCGGCGCCATCGACGACACCGCGTCACGCGCACCGGTCACGCCCATCGTCGACGCCGCGTAGATGAACCCGCTGCTCGCCTCGAGGGTCATCGCCAGCCGCTCCTCGGTGGAGGACGGCGCAACGAGGAAGATCCGGTCCAGGTGATGCTCCTCGGAAGCCTCCATCCACTCACCGGCCTCCTCGGGGATCAGGTTCGGGGTGATCAACCCGAGGCCACCCGCGTTCGCGAGGTCGCGCGAGAACCGGTCGACGCCGTACTGGAGTACCGGATTCCAGTACGTCATGACGACCGCGTTGCCGCCCACCGACGCAATCTGCTCGACCACGGTGAACACGTCACGCACGCGCACTCCGTTGCGCAGCGCGGTCTCGGCAGCCGACTGGATGGTCGGTCCGTCCATCACCGGATCGGAGTACGCGATGCCGACCTCGATGATGTCGCAGCCGGCGTCCACCATCGTCTTGTAGACGTCGATCGACGCGGCGACGTCCGGGTAACCGGCCGGCAGGTAGCCGACGAGCGCGGCGCGGTTCTCCTCGCGACATTTCGCGAACGTGGGCGCCAGGCGTGAATCTCGCTGGTTCACTTGGCCGTACCTTCCTTGCTCGAATCGGCGGCGTCGGCAGCGGTGTCCTTGTCGAACAGGCCGAACCACTGCGCCGCGGTGTCCATGTCCTTGTCGCCGCGGCCGGACAGGCTCACGACGATGATCGCGCCGTCGCCCAGTTCACGACCCAGCTTCAGCGCGCCCGCCACCGCGTGAGCCGACTCGATCGCCGGGATGATGCCCTCGCGTCGCGAGAGCAGCAGCAGCGCGTCCATTGCCTCGGCGTCGGTGATCGGCTCGTACGACGCCCGACCGGTGTCCTTGAGGTAGGCGTGCTCGGGTCCGACACCCGGGTAGTCGAGGCCGGCCGAGATCGAGTGCGACTCGATGGTCTGGCCGTCCTCGTCCTGCAGCAGGTACGAGTACGCACCCTGGAAGGCGCCCGGGGTGCCGCCTGCGAAGGTGGCTGCATGCCGACCGGTCTCGACGCCGTCGCCGGCGGCCTCGTAGCCGACCAGCTTGACCGCCGGATCGTCGATGAACGCATGGAAGATGCCGATCGCGTTCGAGCCACCGCCGACGCACGCCACGACGGCGTCCGGCAGCCTGCCCGTCAGCGTCTGCACCTGTGCCCGCGCCTCGAGACCGACGATGCGCTGGAAGTCGCGCACGATCATCGGGAAGGGGTGCGGACCGGCCGCGGTGCCGAAGCAGTAGTAGGTCCGATCAGCGTTGGTGACCCAGTCGCGCAACGCCTCGTTGATCGCGTCCTTCAGCGTCGCCGATCCGGTCTCGACCGACACGACCTCGGCGCCGAGCAGACGCATCCGGGCCACGTTGAGCGCCTGCCGGGCGGTGTCGACGGCACCCATGTAGACGATGCACTCGAGACCGAGCAGCGCACACGCGGTCGCCGTCGCCACACCGTGCTGGCCGGCACCGGTCTCCGCGATGATCCGGGTCTTGCCCATGCGCTTGGCGAGCAGTACCTGCCCGAGCACATTGTTGATCTTGTGAGATCCGGTGTGGTTCAGATCTTCCCGCTTGAGCACGATGCGGGCCCCACCGGCGAACTCGCGCAGCCGGGTCGCCTCGAACACCGGGGACGGGCGACCGGTGTAGTCGCGCTGCAGCCGATCCAGCTCGTCCAGGAACGAGTCGTCCCCGCGGGCCTTGTCGTACTCGGCGGTGACCTCCTCGATCACCGCCATCAGCGCCTCGGGGACATGACGTCCGCCGTACACACCCCAGTGGCCGCCGGGATCGGGCTCGTGGGTGGAGCGCTCGGTCAGACCGGCGCTGGCGGGGGGCAGATTCCCGCCCTTGGAGACGAGGGCCTCATTGCGTGAACTCACGTCCCCAGTCTGCCCCAACCCCGACGAGAACGAGTGGTCGGGTCCGCCGGCGGGCGACGACTCAGCGAGCCGGCTTGGGGCACGACGGATGGGCGCCCGCCGTGACCAGATCGGAAACAGCGGTCCGCGGGTCGCCGCTGGTCACCAGACCTTCGCCGACGAGGACCGCGTCCGCGCCGGCACCCGCGTACGCCAGCAGGTCGGCGGTGCCGCGGACGCCGGACTCGGCGATCTTGACGATATTCGTGGGCAGGCCCGGAGCGATCCGCCCGAACGTGTCCATGTCGACCTCGAGGGTCTTGAGATTGCGCGCGTTGACGCCGATGACGCTGGCTCCGGCCTCGAGTGCGCGGTCCGCCTCGGCCTCGGTGTGGACCTCGACCAGAGCGGTCATCCCGAGCGACTCGGTACGGTCGAGCAGCGACGCGAGCACATGCTGCTCGAGGGCCGCGACGATCAGCAGGATGACGTCCGCGCCGTGCGCACGCGCCTCGTGGATCTGGTACGGGCCGACAATGAAGTCCTTCCGCAGGATCGGGATGTTCACGGCCCGGCGGACAGCGTCGAGGTCCGCGAGCGAACCATGGAAGCGACGCTCCTCGGTGAGCACGCTGATCATCCGCGCCCCACCGGCCTCGTACGCAGACGCGAGCACGGCAGGATCCGGGATGTCGGCGAGTGCGCCCTTCGACGGGCTCGCGCGCTTCACCTCCGCGATGACGCCGATGCCCGGGGCGCGCAGGGCCGCGGCGGCATCCAGTGCGGGAGGCGCTGCGGCAGCGGCGGCCTTGACGGCGGCCAGGTCGAGAACGGCTTCGCGGGCGGCGACATCGGCGCGCACCCCGTCGAGAATCGAGTCGAGAACGGTCATCGTGGCTCGAGTCCTTTCCGGCATGTCAACCGATGTGTGAGGTACCTCATCGGATCTTGACTCAGCCTAGAGGTCGGGGTTATTCGGTCTCCCGGCGGGTACCCGACTGGCCGGTGTCCTTGCTCACATCCGTCGCCGAAGGGCTTGACTCACCAGCACCGGGAGCCCTGTCACCGTCGTCGACGGTGGGGTCCTCGCCGGCATCGAGCGCATCCCAGAGCATGCGCTGCGTCTGCGGCTCGTCCTTCTTGTCGACGGCGCCGCGCTTGGCGGCAGCGTCGCGGCGGGCCGCCGGACTGTCGTACTTGGACGAGAGTCCGCCCGTCGCAGCCGGTTTCCGGATGAGCACGAAGGCCGCCGCCAGTGCGACCACCGAGCCCACCAGCACCAGCACCGCGGGCAGGACGGAGACCTCGGTCGCCGTCACCTGCGTGGCGACCCGCTCGAATCCGGCAATGTCCGCAGCCTTCTCGTCGGAAGCACCACCGGTCAGCAGGCCGATCGCGGGAATCGCGGCGACCACCGCGACGACCGCGACCAGCAGGCCCAGCACCCGCACGAGCCACCCGCGCACCGCGAACGCGGCCGCGATCGCCGCGACCAGCGCGAGCGCCAGCGGTGTGGTCGCGGCGGCCCACGTGCCGCCGTCGAGGTTCGTCACGCGATCCTCGCCCAGCCCGTCGGACGACGTCACCGTCACCCACGTCATCCGCGACGAGCCCCACAGGCACGCCGCTGCCACCGCGAGCAGCAGCGCCGCCACCCCGGTCGCGCGGCGGCCGGAGTTCCGGCCGCCGGACTCGTTCTCACTCACCGGTGTTCACCTCCGAACGGTCCCCGAAGGACCGCAACGTCTGTGCCGCGGCGATCGCGCTCAGGACCGCCATCGCCTTGTTCCTTGCCTCGGTGTCCTCGTAGACGGGGTCCGAGTCGGCCACCACGCCGGCGCCCGCCTGGACGTATGCGGTGCCGTCCTTGATCAGCGCGGTGCGGATCGCGATCGCGGTGTCCGCATCGCCCGCGAAGTCCAGGTATCCGACGATGCCACCGTAGATTCCGCGGCGGGTCGGCTCGAGCTCGTCGATCAGTTCCATC
The DNA here is from genome assembly GCF_003350365.1 of Rhodococcus sp. AG1013. Taxonomy (NCBI): domain Bacteria; kingdom Bacillati; phylum Actinomycetota; class Actinomycetes; order Mycobacteriales; family Nocardiaceae; genus Rhodococcus; species Rhodococcus sp. AG1013. The sequence continues at coordinate 57,088 of NZ_QQAT01000015.1, read as the reverse complement.
GCCCGAACCTTGGGCGCACCCGACAGCGTGCCGGCCGGGAAGCAGGCGGTCACCGCGTCCAGCGCGTGCTTGCCCTCCGCCAGACGTCCGGTCACGGTCGACACCAGGTGCATCACGTGGCTGTAGCGCTCGATGTGGCGGTAGTCGTGAACCTTCACCGTGCCCGGCTCGCACACCCGGCCCAGGTCGTTACGGCCGAGGTCCACGAGCATCAGATGCTCGGAGTTCTCCTTCTCGTCCGCGAGCAGGTCCTTCTCGAGCAGGATGTCGTCCTCCTCGGTGGCGCCGCGCCACCGCGTGCCCGCGATCGGGTGGGTGGTCGCCACGCCCTCACTCACGGTGACGAGCGCCTCGGGGCTCGACCCGACGATCGAGAACGCGGTGTTCCCGTCCGCGCCGGGTACCTGCAGCAGATACATGTACGGGCTCGGGTTCGAGGCCCGCAGCATCCGGTAGACGTCGATCGGCTCTGCAGCGCAATCCATCTCGAAGCGCTGCGAGAGAACCACCTGAAAGGCCTCGCCGGCCTCGATCTCACCGATCAGCCGGCGGACGTCGATACCGAAGCTCTCGGTAGTGCGCTGGCGACGGTAATCGGGCTGCGGGCGGGCGAACGTCGAGACCGTCGAGTGAGCCGGCGCGGCGAGCGCAGCGGTCATCCGGTCCAGTCGCGCGACGGCGTCGTCGTACGCGGCGTCCACGCGCTCGTCGGAACCGTCCCAGTTGACAGCATTGGCGATGAGGGTGATCGCGCCCTCGTGGTGGTCGACCGCGGCCAGGTCGGTGGCGAGCAGCATCACCATCTCGGGGATCTGCAGGTCGTCGACGGCATGACTGGGCAGGCGCTCGAGCCGGCGGACGGCGTCGTAGCCGAGGAATCCGACCATTCCGCCGGTCAGTGGCGGCAGATCGGGCAGACGCTCGGTGCGCAGCAGTTCGAGGGTCCGTCCCAGCGCCTCCAGTGGGTCACCGCCCGACGGAGCGCCCACCGGGACGTTGCCGAACCAGGCGGCCTCGCCGTCCTGCACGGTCAACGCCGCGGGACTGCCCGCGCCGATGAACGACCAGCGCGACCACGACCGGCCGTTCTCCGCCGACTCGAGCAGGAAGGTGCCCGGCCGGCTGCCGGCCAACTTGGTGTAGGCCGACAGCGGAGTCTCGGCATCCGCCAACACCTTTCGGATGACGGGAACCACACGATGCTCCGCCGCGAGAGCCCGGAACTGCTCACGAGTGGTGGTCGAATCGTGCCGGGGCGCCTCGCCGAGAACTGCCGAGGTAGCTGCTGGGATGGTGGTGGACTCGCCGCGCATGCACCCATCATCCCAGGAACGTCGATTCCGCCCGCGCCCGCGGGTAGCGTCAGCGCCCATGAAGCCCGGTGAGCTCGCGCCCGAATTCGACCTGCCCGACCAGGACGGGACACGTCGGACGCTGACGTCGCTGCTCGCCGGCGGACCGCTCGTGCTGTTCTTCTACCCGGCCGCATCGACACCCGTGTGCACCGCCGAGGCCTGCCACTTCCGGGATCTGTCCGCCGACTTCGCCGCCGCGGGGGCCGTCATGGCCGGCATCAGCCGGGACACCGTCGACAAGCAAGCAAGCTTCTCCCGCGCGCAGTCGTTCGGTTACCCGCTGCTCGCCGACGTCGACGGCACCGTCGCCGAGCGGTTCGGCGTCAAGCGCGGACTGCTCGGCAAGATCACGCCGGTCAAGCGGACCACGTTCGTCATCGACACCGACCGCACCGTACTCGAGGTGATCGCGAGCGAGGTGCGGCCGAACCTGCACGCCGACCGGGCGCTCGAGCTCGTCCGCAGCCGGGCCTGACGCCCGTCAGGCCACCTGGATCGACCGCTTCGCCAGGCCCATCCAGAAGCCGTCGATGATCTGTTGCGGCGTCTGCTCCGGGTCGTTCGATGCACCCAGGGTGACGAACAGCGGAGCGAAGTGCTCGATAGTCGGGTGCGCATACGGCATTCCGGGCGCCTGCGCGCGGAAGTCGATCAGGGCGTCAACGTCGCCGGCTGCCAACCGCTCCCCCGCCCACGCGTCGAACTCGGCCGACCAGCCGGGGGCCGTCGCCTCCGGCGAGGGGTCCCGCAGGAACGGCAGCCCGTGCGTCGTGAAGCCGGAACCGACGATCAGCACACCCTGCTCGCGCAGCGGGCGCAGACGCCGCCCGAGTTCGAGCAGTCGTTGCGGGTCGAGGGTCGGCATCGAGATCTGCAGGACCGGCACGTCCGCGTCCGGATACATGACCGTCAGCGGCACGTACGCGCCGTGATCGAGGCCGCGATCCGGCTGGTGGTAGACCGGTTCGTTGTCCGGCATGAGCGCGGCGACCTGGCGGGCCAGTTCCGGCGCACCGGGCGAGGCGTAGGTCACCTCATAGAACCGGCGCGGGAATCCGCCGAAGTCGTAGACGAGCGGCGTTCCGGTCTCGATTGCGCCGATGGTGAGCGGCGCCGATTCCCAGTGGGCCGAGACGACGAGGATCGCCGTGGGACGCGGCAGGTCGGACGACCACTGCGTGAGCTCGCGGACCCACCGCTCACTGTCGACCAGCGGGGGCGCGCCGTGGCTGAGGAAGATCGCAGGCATGACGGTCACATGAACTCCTTTGTTGAAGCTTCAAGTTAACATGTGACTCAACGCGCCCGGTCATCTGCTATTCCCCGACCAGCGGGCCGCGGCGGACGTTTGACACGCTGGTACCCGAACACCGACTTTCAGCGATCGGAGAACAACCCGATGGGCGCGCAGGACAACACCGAGACCACGTGGCTCACCGGAGCCCAGCAGGACGCGTGGCGAACCCTCGTCTCCCTCGTCACGAGACTGCCCGCAGCGCTGGACACCCAACTGCAGCGGGACTCCGACCTGACGCATTTCGAGTACTTCGTCCTCGCCGTGCTGTCGGAGGCACCGGACCGGCGGCTGCGACTGTCGGAACTGGCGCAGCAGGCCAACGCCTCGCTCTCGCGCCTCTCGCACGTCGTCACGCGATTGGAGAAGCGGGGCTGGGCGCGCCGCGAGACCGTCACCGGCACGCGGGGCGCGTTCGCGGTCCTGACCGACGAGGGTTACGCGAAGGTGGTCGAGGCCGCGCCCGGACACGTCGACACCGTGCAGGCGCTGGTGTTCGAGGGACTCGATTCCGCCCAGGTGGCCCAGCTGTCGTCGCTGGGCAAGGCGCTCGTCGATCAACTCGACAAGGGCATCGCCGCGGGCACCGGCAAGGCCTAGGGCAGGCCACACGACGCTCGCGGCCATGTCGATGAAGAAGACGGCGCCTGCGCACCTCCCGTGGGGCGGCCTGCTCACGTTGACGCCCGGGGCGGTTCTCTACCGTGGTGCCGGCGGTGACGCCGATCTGCACGCGCACCACGCCGTTCAGGTGATGATCTCCCTGGACGAACCCTTCGTCCTCGAGTTCGAAGACGACCACCATCACACCGCCGCCGCGATCGTTCCGAGCGGTGCACCACACCGGCTCCACTGCACCTCGCGCCGCCTGCTCCTGATCCTCGTCGAGCCGTTCGGGCCGCGTGGTCGTGGCCTCGGCCTCATCGGTGAGCGAAGCCGCGGCCAGGAGTTCGAGGCCGTGCTCGAGCGCATCGCCACCGAGCACGCCGACGACGCGGACCCCGTGACCGCCGTCGACAGCCTGGTTCGGGCCATCACCCCGGAAACGCCACAGCGGCCCGCCCGGCTGTCCGAACCGGTGCGCGCGGCACTGCGGTACCTGGAGCAGACCCCCGGTATACAGCCCACGCTCGCGCGCGCGGCCGCCGAGGCGCACCTTTCCCCCTCGCGGTTGACCCACCTGTTCACGCTCGAAGTGGGCATCCCGTTCCGACGCTACGCACTGTGGGTCCGTCTGCGGACCGTGACCGAGCGAGTGACGTTCGGAGACAACCTGACTCAGGCCGCCGTGGCGGCCGGGTTCAGCGACTCCTCGCACCTCAGCCGGGTGTTCAAGAACAATTTCGGCCTGAGCCCGTCGGCCCTTCTGGGCATGACGGTCGACCGCGATGCGTGGCCGGAGGGCACCTCCTGACCGGGGGCGCTCGCGGGGAAAGTCAGCCGCAACGTTCAAGTCTTCCGATGCCCTCTCCGCATACGTTCGGGTCATGGACGTTCGACTGCAACCCACCCCCCTCCTCGACTACGACCACCCTTCGATTCAGGCGCTGATCGCACAGCGCGGATGGCGCGATCTGCCCCACGGAATCCGCATCGGCGCGGTCTACGACTTCGTCAGGGACGAGATCGGCTTCGGGTACAACTCATCCGACGCACTGGCAGCCTCCGAGGTGCTCGCAGACGGCTACGGCCAGTGCAACACCAAAACCACGCTCTTGATGACCCTACTGCGGGCCGTCGGCGTGCCCTGTCGGTTCCACGGGGCGACCATCGACAAGAGTCTGCAGAAGGGCGTCCTCGACGGAATTCTCTACCGTCTGGCGCCTCGGGACATCCTCCACAGTTGGGCGGAGGTCCGGTTCGAAGACCGGTGGGTCGAGCTGGAGGGCGTCATCCTGGATGCCGACTACCTGACCGGACTACGCGACACGGTCGCGTCGGGCGGCGCATTCCTCGGCTTCGGTGCAGGGACCGAGGACATCGGTGACCCGCCGGTCGCGTGGACCGGCACCGATACTGCGATTCAGAAGACCGGAGTGAACCGCGATCTCGGCACGCACGACGATCCGGACGCGTTCTACCGAAAGCACGGGACCAACCTCAGCGGAATCCGAAACCTGCTGTACCAGCGGGTTATCCGGCACGTAATGAACCGTAGGGTCGCTTCGCTCCGCGGTTGCGCCTCGCTCCCGAGAAGCGAGGCGTCGGCGCCTGACGGGTCCTGAGCGCGAGATCAGCCCAGCGGTTCGCCTCCGACGCCCCAGTGCTCGCGCGGCACCTCGGTGATGGTGACCCACACCGAGGAGGCGTTCTTGCCGGTCGCCTCGGCATACGCCTCGGTGACGGCGGCGATGGTCTCGCGCTTCTGCTCGGCGGTGAGTCCCGGCGTCTGGCTGATCTGAATCAACGGCATGCCGGAGATTGTGTCAAACGCCGGGCACGCAGAAGCAGGCGCGACCGCGAATGTTTGGTGCTGCACGCCGTGCTGGCGGGCGACGAGGACAGCTGGGGATTCATCGTCCAGGGGATCAAGGCGAAAGCTCAGGAGTTCCTTCCCCATCGGGACCAGTACACCCTCTCCCGACCGATCCGCTCCGGGTGCAACGTCGTCGGCGCATGATTACCGACGACGGAAGCGGGTAATTCCCGACCATGGATACCGATCGGGCTCTGCGGGTGGTCGTCATCGGCGCGACGGGAAACGTCGGCACCAGCGTCGTCGAAGCGCTGAGCGCTGCCGGGCACATCGGGGAGATCGTCGGCGCCGCCCGGCGTCCGACCGAGTTGGCCTACCCGAAAACGAGATTCGTGGTGGCCGATACCACCATCGACGACATCCGCGGCCTCGTTCGCGGCGCCGACGTCGTCATCCATCTCGCGTGGCTCTTTCAGCCCACTCACAGGCCCGAAGTCACCTGGAACAACAACGTCCTGGGCGCCATCCGTGTATTCGAGGCGGTCGCCGACGAGCGCGTGCCGGCGCTGGTCTACGTGTCGTCGGTCGCTGCCTATTCACCCGACCCGTCGGACCGCGCGGTGGCAGAGGACTGGCCCACGCACGGCTGGCCGGGCGCCGCATACCCCATGGAGAAGGCCTACCTCGAGCGTTGGCTCGACGCGGAGGAACTCCGCCATCCGGAGACGCGAGTGGTCCGGATTCGCCCGTGCTTCTTGTTCAAGCGGCGGTCGGCCACCGAGCAGCGCTGATTGTTCGCCGGGCCTCTGGTACCGGGCAGTCTGGTTCGCCGCGGCCTGGTTCCCGCAGTCCCGCTGGTCGATGGGCTGAACGCCCAGGTCCTGCACACGAGCGACGCCGCGACGTCGATCGTCCAGGCGGCACTTCGCCCGGTCCGGGGCGCCTTCAACCTGGCGTCGATGCCGGCTGTCGACGGTCGGTACCTCGCGGAACTTCTCGGCGCTCGCCCGGTTCCGATACCGCGCCGCGCGCTGCGACTCGCGACGTCACCGGCGTGGCACCTTCGGGTGCTCCCCGCCTCCCCCGGACTGCTCGACACCGTCCTCCAGCTGCCACTGTTGGACAGCACGCGGGCCGAAACCGAACTCGACTGGCAGCCGCGGTTCACTCCGCGGGAGACTCTCGAGACCTTCCTCGGCGGACTCCGGTCGGGTGCGGGCCTTCCGACTCCCCCATTGGCCGGCGATTCCGTCTCACGCCGACTGCACGAACTGTCGACGGGAACGGGACAGCGGGACGACTGAGACGGACGCCGGACGCCGGCGTCACGGGCAGGCCGGTGTGACGATGTGGTAGATCTGCTCGGCCTGATCCTGCGACGGCTCGGCCCCCCTTGTTGGCCGCCAGCACACGAATCTTCTCGGTCACCTGCTCTTCACTGATTCCGTTGGCGAGGTCGTTGCACGATGCGATGACGATGTTCTCGATGCTGTCGTCGTCGCGGTCCTCCGAGAGATCCGAGTAGCCGGTTCGGAACGCGACCACGAACGCATCGAGCTTCGCCTGATCGAAGGTCCCCAATTGTTCGGTCGATGTGACCGACGTGGGGGTGGATTCGTCGGTCTCGTTCTCCCGTGGTCACCGGCATCTCCATCGACGTCTGCATCGTCGTGTCGGTGCTGTCGTCGTTCTCGTCTCCGCGCGCCCGTCAGCGTGAGTACGGCGCCCGCACCTACCAGTGCGGTGGCGATGATCTTCTTCATCGGAATTGCCTTCCAACTCGGGGACTGCGTATGGGATCCGGCCGAGTCCTACTGCTCGGATCGAGTGGACGGGAAGAACTGCTGCTCGTACAGGCGGGCCGCCTCCTCGAGTACCGCGGGGTGGATTCGCGCCAAGGGACGGAAATGCGTGACGAGTGGTTCCAGATCCAGACTGTGACCGATGACGGTGCCGGTCAGCAGCCAGGCAAAGCAGTCCGACTCCGGGCTCTGTCGACCGCGAGCCTGTTCGCCGAGACCACAACAGCGGTGGAGGCGTCGTGCCATCCACTCCTCGGCCGACCCGGGCCACCACGGTTCGGGCGCAAGGGGTGTCACGACCAGTCCCGGCATGTCGATTCCCGATTCCCGGTCCCGGCTCCGGCAGTCGGCGGCATCGCGGGCGGGACCGGTCGAGTAGCGCAGGAAGATGCCGTGGGTCGACGCCGTGAGGGCGACCAGTTCGGCCAATGTCGTGATGGCGACGAGCGGCGCCCCCGGCGGCTCCCGATTCGAAACCGCGCCGCTCACGACGGTGCCCTCCGAACCCGCACCTGCACGAAGACCTCCCGATACTCTTCCGTCGACGACGGCCACGGCCACGGTCCGTATACCCGGACGGACGCGCGCCCAACCATCTATCCCGTCGGTCTCCCGGACCCGGCAGTCCCGCACGGCGCCCTGTCGGCGACTCGCGCACGTTTTCACTTCCGAGCGCCTCGGGAATGCACCGTCAATTGCATTCGCTCGGCGATGCACCGAGCATCTCGCCTCGTGGGCGGTGACACGACGCACACGGTGGGCGTCGCGGCACCCGAGCCGGCCGAGCAGCTCAGGCTTCCATTCACGAAGGTGTACTCGGTCGCCCACCTGGCGTGGGGCTTCCAGCCGACGCATCGGCGTCGAGCAGTCCACGTGTCCTCGACTTGGCCGAGGGGATGGTCGACCGCGCCGGCACCGGCAGCGCCGTTCTCGCGGACCGGTCGGTATTCGAGCGGTTGACGTCAGCGCTCAGGCGGGTCCCCGTCGGGCTCAGGAAGCCGACCTGATGGTCAGTCCACGCGCCTCGACGCCGGTTCCGCGTTCCGGGTCTCCAACGGTGGGAGAAACCCGCCGATGAGGATCATCACCACAGCGAGGCCCAGGTGGAGCCAGTTGTCGGCGTCGTTGACCGGAAGGAAATTGGCGGCGTCGTCTCGGTTGATCGAAACGCCGTAAATCCACACAGCGAAGTAGACGACTCCGCCGCCGATCAGATAGACCCGGGCGAGCCCGATGCTGCGTGCCATCAGGATTCCGGCCACACCGAAAGCGAGATGTACGACGTTGTGCAGTACCGATACCTCGAAGATTCCTAGCAGTTTCGCATCCGAGTGATGACCCGCCCACGTCATCGTGTCGTAGTCGGTCGTGATTCCGGGAATGAAGCCCAGGATTCCGACGACGAGGAACACGACGCCGAACACCAGAGCCACCACCTCCGTCGCCGAGCGCTTCCGAGCAGATGTCCGCCGAGGGTCGCTGGACATGTCCCACCCCTTCCGTTTCGAGTCGGTCACTTGCCGAATACCCGCGATCGCCGAAGGTCAACCGCGGCCACGCCCGAGACATCCGTGTGTCGCGAGTCCGGCGAATGGGTACTCGACATGCACGAGGAACTCCGCCGCCCGACGGATATCGAGGAGGCAGTCATGACGCAGCGACCGGGCGAACATCTGGGCGAGGAACCACAGTCCGAACGAGGAGCCCCGGGTTCACGCGACACCGGAGCCGACGACCCCAGCGCAGGCGAGCATCGACGCGAGGGCGCCTTCGAGGACGAATCCACGATCTCGTCGGGTGAACCGGGCTGGCAGGCGTCCCCGGATGCCGGGGGGCACGGATCGTCTTCCGACGAGGCCGCCGTGCCCCCGTACGACGATCGCCAGAGGGAGGCGAAGTCCGCCGAGCACATGCGTGCACGCGCCGGAGATCCCGACGGCAGCGGTGAGGCACAGCGAAGCGGCGTGGAACACGAACAGCCGTCCACGTCCGACGAAGGGGTGGGGCCGGCGCATCAGGCGGGTACCCGACGTGGAGAGGATCACCCGCCAGAAACAACTCACCCTGAGAAGTAGCCCTCCGGAGCGAAGGCACGGTCAGGAGCTACAGCTGATGGAGATACTGGTCATCGTCGCACTCGTGGTGATCGTCGCCGCGGTCAACGTGCGCTGGTGATATCGCAGGCGCCAGGGCAACTCGCCGACGTCGGAAGCCGGTACAGCAGAGGGCAAGACCCGGCAGATGAACGACGTGCACCGCGAACGCCGGCACGACGACTCGTGAGCGACTCGGCCATTACCATCGTCCGATTCCCCGGTAGGAGAATCCGCACGCAGCCAGTGCGGCGGCGTCGAGAGTTTCGCGCGTCGATGAGGCGGCCATCACGGCGGTCACCTCCGGCACATCGGCGCCCATCGCGGTGCACAGGTCGGCGAGTTCGTTCGTGCGGGACGCCTTCACCGCCATGAAACCGTTGCACGCGTACTTCGACAGTTCGGCGCTCGCCCAGTCGGTACGGAAGACGGGAACGGGAACCGAGCTGTACAGGGATAGGCAGAGAACCACGACGTCACCATCGGCAAGAACGTCGAGTCCGGTGTCGAATTGATCTGTCCCGTAACGTAATCCCGTACTGCGAAACGCCGTCAACACCGACCTTGCGGATTCCCTGCCGCATGCATGAGATCGCCGAACAGGGGTATTCGTGGTCATGACAGAACCGACCGCACTCGCCCTCGTCTGTACGCTCAAACCCTCCCCCGGACCGTCGAGCAGCGATCTGATCGCCCGTCAGGTCCTGGGGGAACTCGAGAAGAACGGCATCTCGGGCCGAACGATCCGGGTCGTGGACCACCACGTCGCTCCCGGGGTCGAGAAGGACAGTGGGAGGGGGCGACGAGTGGCCGGCCCTGCGGCGCGCGGTCCTCGAATCCGACATCGTGCTGATCTCGACGCCCACGTGGCTGGGGCAGATGTCGAGCGTCGCGAAGCGGGTTCTCGAGCGCCTCGACGCCGAACTCTCGGAAACGGACGACGACGGACGTCCCGTCCTGTTCGACAAGGTCGCAACCGCTGCCGTCGTCGGGAACGAGGACGGCGCGCACGCCATCGTCGCTAGCCTGTTCCAGGCACTGAACGACATCGGCTTCTCCGTGCCCGCCCAGGGGTGCACGTACTGGAACGGTGAGGCGATGACTCCCGGGGACTACAACGATCTGGACGAGGTGCCCGACGCAGTGGCCTCGACGAACTCGACTCTGGCCGCCAACGCGGCACACCTCGCGCGAGCGCTGCGGGAGAAACGGTATCCGGCGACGTGAGCGAGTCGGTCGAACTGCCCCGCAGCAGCGCCGACGAGCCGGGCACCGGCAGGCGTGCGGCACTTGCGCGGCGCCGCCAGGAGTGACCGCCCGGGCTGGTGCCGGTCGCTCGGTCGATAGGGCCGGGCCGGCCCTGGGAGGATCGCTTCCTCGCGGACCGGGACACAGACGGATGGCACGACCTGCGAGCGAACGACGTCGGCGAGCGCTTCCACGAGTTTCTCGGCGACCAGTTCACCCCCCCAAAAAAAAGAAGACCTGCGCACGTCACGCCGAGGCACAGGCCATGCGGGCGGTCGCGACCGAACTCGGCAATACTCCGGCGGTGGCCCGCGCGTCGTACGTCGACCCGTGAAGCTACTCGGTTCGTGCGAGGAACAGGCTGCATCCTGACGCGCTCGTACTCTTCCGACCCCGGGTCACGCCGCGTCGTCACGCGTCACCAGACGCCGGTGGCCATCAGGATCAGTGCGATCGCCACCGCAACGAAGACCACCACGATGAGAGCGACCACGATGATCGTGGCCGTGCCGGTCACCGGGAATCCGTGGCGCGTGTCGGGTTCGTGCTCCCACACCCCCGAGGTTCCGCCCGACGCGGGCGGCGTCGACCCAGCGGGCACACCTCCTCCGCCCGACTCCAGGTCCGGTGTGTTGCGGGGGTCGGGGTCGGGTCCGTCGGCTGCACGTGGATCGGTCATCTCGCCCTCCTGGTCGCTTCTCATGCGAGTACCCGCTGGGGCCGCAAGTCATTCGCCGCGACCCGGTACAGGTACGCGATTTCGCGATCCGTGTTTGCGCGGGTGCCGAAGCGGCTATCCGATCACGTGGAGCGTGTCGATCCGGGCCGGTGGGGTCCGGGCATGTCCCTCCCCTGTACGAAGGAACCGGTCATGAAAGGTGGCATGCGAGTCGCCCTCGGTGTCGCGGTCGGCTATTTCCTCGGCCGAACCCGCAAGATGAAGGTCGCGCTGATGCTCGCCGGCGCGGGAGCGACGGGGCGTCTGCCCAGTAATTCTCGCGAATTGGTTCGCGAGGGAATCAAACGGCTCGGCGACTCGGCGGAGGTCGGGAAACTCACCGAGAGCGTCCGCGGCGAACTCACGGATGCGGCGAAACGCGCGGCGGTTGCCGCCGCGAGCAACCGGATCGAGGCCCTCACCAATCGCATCGAGGGCGTCGAATCAGGCGTGGGCGAGGGCGTCGGCAAGGTGGGCGGGGACGTCGGCGACACCGTCGGCAAGGTCGGCGAGGGACTCCTCGGCGGCGAGGAAGCGCGCGGCGACGAGGAAGAGGAGCACGGAGAGCCGGACGAGAAGGACGAGAAGGACACCGAAGCATCCGAATCCGCGGCGTCGAAGTCCCGGTCCGAGCGACCGCCCGCCCCTCGGCAGCGCAGGAAGCGCACAGAGCCCGAGGACGACACGGGCGGCGACGACCAGGGCGAGGGGCGGGAGGACGCAGAGTCTCGTCGCCGGTCCGCCGCCTCACGGACCTCGCCTTCGCGGCGCAGCACGCCGCGCACGCGTAAGGACTCCGAGCCCAAGTCGCGTACACGTGCACGGTCCACGACGTCCGCCGACGACGCACCCGTGCGACGTACCGGGAGGTGAGAGCTATGACTGCAACCAAAGAGGGGACTGACGAGCAGGGGCCCGCGGTCGGCGCGGAGCAACTCAAGTCGTCCCTGCAGCATCTCGTCGGCGCCGTCGCCCAGAAGGGGGTCAAGTCGCTGACCGATACCGTCTCTTCGACGGTGGGGAACCTCGACCAGTTCAGCGAGAGCGGTGGCAGTGGAGGTCTCGCGTCCGCCGTGACGGGGCTCGCCCAGGGAGAATCCCCCGCAAAAGTGGCGCTCAAGGCGGGCATGTCGTCCGTGACGGGGAAGATCAAGGATAAGGGACGCGACCTCAAGGAAGCCCTCACGGGAGGCGGCAAAGGAAAAGGCAAGGGCAAGAAGGACAAGATCACCAACATCGTCGAACAGATCGACATCGGAGCACCCGTCGACCTGGTGTACGACCAGTGGACGCAGTTCGCCGACTTCCCCCGGTTCATGAAGAAGCTCGAACAGGTGGAACAGATCTCCGACGAGAAGCTGAGATGGAAGGCTCAGGTCTTCTGGTCCCACCGGTCGTGGGAGTCCACCATCCTCGAACAGGTCCAGGACGAACGAATCGTCTGGCGCTCGAAAGGCGACAAGGGGTACCTGGACGGCGCGGTCACCTTCCACGAACTCACCCCCGACCTCACCAGGGTGCTGGTCGTGATCGAGTACCACCCGCAAGGCTTCTTCGAGAAGACCGGAAACATCTGGCGCGCCCAGGGACGCCGAATCCGATTGGAACTCAAACACTTCCGACGCCAGGTCATGATACAGACACTCCTTCATCCGGAGGAGATCGAGGGCTGGCACGGGGAGATCCACGACGGCGAGGTGGTACCGGAAGAGGACCTCGAGGAGGGCCCCGAAGACGACGTAGAGAAACCCGACGAGAGCGAGGACGAGGAGCCGGACGACGGCGAGGAAGCGGAATCCGGGTCCCGGGAGGAGTGATCGGAAGATGACCATGGTTCAAGGAGGCGGTGGCGCGGGCGGCCCGAGTTCCCAGAGCCTCGCGGACGTCGTGGACACGATCCTCGACAAGGGCCTCGTAATCGACGCCTACGTTCGACTATCCCTCGTGGGCATCGAACTCGTCACCATCGATGCACGCGTCGTGGTCGCCAGTGTCGACACGTACCTACGGTTCGCGGAGGCAGTCAATCGTCTGGAGATCTCGGAGACCCAGCCGAAGGGCCTGCCAGACATGGTGCAGGACATGACCACGGGCGTGGCGGAAGGGAAGACGAAGGGTGCCATCGAGGCGGCCGGCGAGAAGGTACTCGACTTTCTCGGCGGTTCCCAGGACGAGCGCGAGCAGCAGCATCGCGGACACTCCGGCGGAGGCAAGGAGCGATGAACGAAGAACAATCCGCGCCGGAAGAACGGCGCCCGGTGGTGTACGTGTACGGCTTGGTGCCCGCGGACGTGGAAGTGAAAGAGGACGCCACCGGCATCGGCTCGCCACCCCGGCCACTGAAGATCGTGACGCACGACGACGTCGCCGCGCTGGTCAGCGAGATCGATCCGAATTCACCGTTGGGCAGCTCCGACGATCTTCGAGCCCACGCGGCTGTACTCGACGCCACGGTCACGGCGGCACCGGTGCTGCCGTTGCGCTTCGGTGCGGTGCTCACCGATACCGATGCAGTGGTTTCCGAGCTTCTCGAACAGTATCGAGACGAGTTCCACGACGCGCTCGAGCAACTCGAGGGAATGGTTCAGTTCGTCGTCAAGGGCAGGTACGTCGAGGACGCGATCCTGCGGGAGATCTTGTCGGATGACCCCGAGGCCGGACGCCTGCGCGAGGCCATACGCGACCAGACGGAGGACGTGACCCGCGACGAGCGCCTCGCGCTCGGTGAGCTGATCAGCCGGGCGCTCACCGGCAAACGTGAGCAGGACACCCAACGCATCGTCGAGGCGGTCGAACCGGTCGCCGCGGCCGTGTCGGCGCGCGAGCCGACCGACGACGAGGAGGCCGGTTCCGTAGCCGTGCTGATCCCCGCGGACCGGACGGACGAGTTGGAAGAAGCGGTGGCTCCGCTGATCGACGAATGGCAGGGAAGGATCGACGTTACGGTGACCGGTCCGTTGGCCGCATACGACTTCGTGAAGACACGGGCACCGGGAACCTGACATGGGCCTCTTCTCAGCCATCTTCGGGCTCCCACTGGCCCCGGTCCGGGGCGTGGTGTGGATCGGGGAAGTCGTACGCCGTCAGGTCGAGGAGGAGACGACGAGCCCCGCCGCGATGCGCCGCGACCTCGAGGTGATCGAGGAGGGCCGGCGTTCGGGGCAGATGTCGGAGGACGAAGCCGCCCGTGCCGAGGACGAGATCCTTCACCGGGTCACGCGCCCCAGGGACGTCGACGCCCGCGGCGGGGGGAGTGAACGATGACCGGGCCGCGAGATCCGGACGACCACACCGACTTGACCGCACCGGAGGCGGCCGCCGAGGCCGCTCGGCAGATCGCCGCACTCACCGGTCGGACCCCGATCGGAGCGGTGTCCGTCGCGCCGAGCGACGAAGGGTGGTCCGTCGAGGTGGAGGTCGTCGAGGATCGCCGTATCCCGTCGTCCTCCGACGTCCTGGCCATCTACGTCGTCGTCCTCGACATGGACGGAATGCTGCTGTCCTACCGGAGGAGCCGGCAGTACACGCGCGGTCGCTCCGAGAAGGGTGCTCAACAGTGACGAGGTCGAGCGGCGGATCGAACTACCCGCAGCAGTACAGCCAGGGTCTCGGCGGCGCGGGCCACGAGCCGGCCAACCTCGGCGACATCCTCGAACGGGTCCTGGACAAGGGCATCGTGATCGCCGGCGATATTCGGGTCAATCTCCTCGACATCGAACTGCTGACCATCAAGCTGCGCCTGGTGATCGCGTCGCTCGAAACTGCGCGCGAGGTCGGAATCGACTGGTGGGAACACGATCCGTGGCTGTCGGGAGGCAATCGCGACCTGGAACTCGAGAACGAGCGTCTGCGCTCGCGCATCGCAGCTCTCGAGTCCGGCGAGGGGCGGATCGCGGATGTGACGACCGGCCCGCAACAGGCGGTGGAACCGGCCGAAGCCCCCGCCGAGGAGGAGCACGACGATGACCCCTGACGACGGCGTGTGGGTATACGCGGTGACCACGGAGGGGCCGTTTCCCGGCGGAATCTCCGGCATCCGCGGCGTGGCCGGCGAGGAACTGCGCACGGTCACCGAGTCGGGCTTCGCGGCTGTCGTCGGCACAGTGCGACTCGACACGTTCGGCGAGGAGGCGCTGCGCCGCAATCTGGAAGACCTCGACTGGCTTGCCGAGACGGCACGTCGTCACGATGCGGTCGTCGCCGCGATCTGCGCCGGTGGCGCCACCGTGCCGCTGCGCCTGGCGACGGTGTACTTCGACGACGACCGGGTGCGAACGATGTTGCGCGACAACGCCCAGCAGCTCGGTGAGGCATTGGAGCAGATCACCGATCGCTCCGAATGGGGCGTGCGGTCCTATCTCGATCGCGCCCGCACCGAACCGCGGGACGCACGTGAGAAGACCGGCAGACCTTCCGGGACGGCGTATCTGATGCAGCGGCGCGCGCAGGCGGCCGCCCGGGAGGAAGCCGAATCCGCCGCCGGCCAGCGCGCGGACGAGATCTTCGCCGAGCTGTCGCGGTGGGCGGTGGCCGGCGCCCGACAGCCACCCTCTCCCCCGGATCTGTCCTCGCGCCGCTCCCAGGAAATCCTCAATGCATCGTTCCTGGTCGACAACGAGCACCACCGCGAGTTCGTCACTGCCGTCGAGCAACTCGACACTCGGTTCGACGACGTGGAACTGGTGCTCACCGGTCCCTGGCCGCCGTACTCCTTCACCTCCGTGGAGGCGAGCGCCCGATGAGCACCGCCCCGGACCGTCGGATAGCGCTGGTCGATCTCCTGGACCGCGTCCTCGGCGGAGGCGTCGTGGTCGCGGGCGAGATCACCCTCTCGATCGCCGACGTCGACATGGTGCACATCTCGCTCCGCACGCTCGTGTCGTCGGTCAGTGCGCTGACGCCGCCGCCCGCCGGGACGCCGGAGAGCCGACGGTGAACGCATCGCCCGATGGTCCGGATTCGAGCGAGGCCGCCACGTCGCGTCCTCGCCAGCCGT
The DNA here is from genome assembly GCF_003350365.1 of Rhodococcus sp. AG1013. Classification (NCBI taxonomy): domain Bacteria; kingdom Bacillati; phylum Actinomycetota; class Actinomycetes; order Mycobacteriales; family Nocardiaceae; genus Rhodococcus; species Rhodococcus sp. AG1013. The sequence goes on along the minus strand of NZ_QQAT01000015.1, from coordinate 41,166 downwards.
CGATCCGCCAGCGGATCGACGCCGACCCCGAGTCGGTCGAGCGCGGGCTCGTCGCTCTGGTCCTCACGCTCGTCGAACTGCTGCGGCAACTCATGGAACGGCAGGCGCTGCGCCGGGTGGACGCCGGCGATCTCTCCGACGACCAGATCGAACGCATCGGCACCACTCTGATGATGCTCGAGGAGAAGATGGAGGAGCTGCGTGAGCATTTCGGCCTCGAACCGGAGGATCTCAACATCGATCTGGGCCCTCTTGGTCCGCTACTGGCAGACGACTGATCTGCCGCAGAGTTTCCCGACGTCACCGTCCTGCGGTTGCCGCGGAAGTGGCGTTCTGCGACGGCGACACGGTGTGGCAGCCCGGGGCTCTCGCCACCCGCCGCGGACGTCCTCGATCGGTACCCAGGACTGGACACGGTCACCGGCCGGCGCCTCGTGGAACCGACACTCGCGGAGGACCCACTGACACCGGAACTGCGCAGTTCTCCGGTTGTCGGCCCCGAGTCGATGCCCGGCCCGCCGATCCTGGGCATCATGCCGGGCCTGACGATGATCCGCCGCCGTGCCATTCCTGGAGGTCGGTCGGTTGCTGGCGCGAGGACGTCACCCTCCACCACCGGCCCCTCGACGGCGCGGATAAGTCCCGTGGGGTGGGAATCGGTGAGATGTCCCGCATTTGCCTATCCATAGAGTTTGAGATCCCGGTCGAACGATGGAGGCCGTACGGTGGTCCGGCCGACGTACTGGGTGATCAGCACGCGCCCTGCCGGGATTCGCGCGCGCGTCGGTGCGGCCTTGCCGCGCATCCGTGTCTGGACACGGTCGAGCCGCATGACGTGTGCAGTGCCGTGGATTCCCTGTGTGACTCCTCCCTGGATTTCTTCCAGTGCCCCGGAGTTTGGAATCGACGCACCGCGGGAATCCTCCGATCGAAGCCGCCTACCGGATCCACCTGTCACGCCCAGTTTCGAAGCGAGGCGTCATGAGCGAAGCGTGTCTCTCCACGAGACGAAGCGAGGACTCCGCGCCTGTCATCGAGTTACGCACCGCGGCCGACGCCTACCAACTGGCCGCGATTCGGCGCGTATCCACGTCGTTGGCAGCGCAATGCGACATGACACTCGACCAACTCGCCGATCTGCGGCTTGCTGTCGACGAGGCCTGCAGCACCCTGCTGCGAATCGCACTTCCCGACAGCGTCATCGTCTGCACGTTTCGCGTGAGTGCCGATTCGTTCGACTTCGCCGGTTGCGTCCCCACCACCGGCGCTGAACTGGAAGGGAAGTACGAGCAGACGTTCGGTTGGCATGTCCTTCGTACGCTCACCAACGAACTGGCTCTCGATCGGCATCCCGGCACTGGAGACGGCCGGTCCCCCACCATCACCATCTCGTTCGCGATGCGGTGCGGGGAGAGCGTGTGACACCCCGAACAACCGATCGGCCGGACGAGTACGACGACGTGAAGCCGATGTTCATGTTGTTGGAATCGCTGGGCGAATCGGACCCAGCACGCGCAGAACTGCGGCAGAGGATCATTACGCGCTGCCTTCCGCTTGCCGAGCACATCGCCCGGCGTTTCGACCGACGGGGTGAGCCCCTCGAGGACCTGGTGCAGGTCGCCAGCATCGGCCTCGTCAACGCCGTGGACCGCTACGACGTCACTCGTGGCTCGGACTTCCTCGCCTTTGCAGTGCCCACGATCATGGGGGAGGTCCGACGTCACTTCCGTGACACCGGCTGGGCCGTGCGGGTGCCCCGGCGACTGAAGGAGCTTCATCTCGACCTGATCAAGGTGTCGTCGACTCTGTCCCAGCGGCTAGGGCGCTCGCCGACGACCCGCGAGATGGCCGAAGAACTCGGGATCGGGATCGACGATGTCGCTCAGGGCCTGCAGGCCGCCAACGGTTATCAAGCCCTTTCTGTCGATGGGACCGCTGGTGGCAGTCTCAGATCAGGATCGACGCTGGCTGATCTGTTGGGCGACACCGATTCGTACCTCGCCGCGGTCGAGGATCACGAAACGCTGCGGGTCATCCTCGAAGGGTTACCGGACCGGGAACGCACGGTGCTGTTGCTCCGGTTCTTCGGCGATCAGACGCAGTCGCAGATCGCGGCCCGCGTGGGTGTCTCCCAGATGCACGTCTCCAGGATCCTCTCCGATACGCTGGCCAGACTACGTGCACAGGTGGAGCTATAGTGCCGTCAGTCAGATAGTGCCGTCAGTCAGCCACCGGACAGTCTGCTGGCCAGCAACTCCTTGCTCTGCTCGGCACCTTTCCTGCTCTCACTCTGGGCGCGGCGGAAGAACTCCGCCAGTTCTCCGTCACCGTCGCGTTCGGCATCGGCGATGTAGTTCTCGAGCCGGAGGGCGTTGTTCATGCAGGTCTCGGCGAACCAGATCAGATCGTAGGTCTTGTCGACGGTCCCGGTGACGCCTCCGGTCTCCGATGAATGCGACATCTGCTCGTCTCCTCGTTCGATGTTCCTCATGGCACGGCGTACCCACTTCACGACGCCGGAAACCTGATGCCGGCAGTCCCGACGCGATGCGCCAGGCTGTACACGAGGACGAGTCGGTGTTAGAAACAAGAGAGGTTGAGCACCCAGCCTGTCCAGCAACGGTGACGGACATTTCTGGCCGTCATGGAACGGACGTCTCGACCGAGTTCCACACGAGGCGCCATCCAACACGTTTGCACCGGATGGAGGCAACGACGTGTCTGATCTTCCAACTTCGGCAATGGTCATCCTTCGCGCATCGGCAAGGAGATACGAGACCGCTTCGGATAGCGTCACGGCATCGGATCCGACGGCCCTGCTGGTCGAACTCTTGGTCGACTTGGACCTCAGCACGGTAGACCGCTTCCGGCGGTCGTTCAAATCTTTGCTTCACGAAGCGTCAGGAGCCAGACCGGCGATCGGCGATCTGATCGTGCTCGACCTCTCCCGGGTCGACTTCATCGGAGTCGACGGCGCTTCGGCTCTGGTCGACGCGAAGGAGTTGGCCGCCGGATACGGTCTCGAGCTCGCGCTCGTCACTGCGACGCGGGGCGTCGAGCATGCTCTCGCTGCAACCGGGGTGAGCCAGATCTTCACGTGTCACGGGACCGTCGCGTCGGCCCTGGCGTTCGGGTCGAGCCATCTCGGCGCGCTGACCGACTTGGCGTACTGATCGCGCGGGTGGATGGAGCCATCCAGATGCAAGACGACACCGTTCGCCCCACTGCGTGAGCGTTTCGAGGACCACCGAGATTCTCCAGGATCTGTCCCACGTCTTGGACATACGACGACCGGGCCACGGCTCGGCGGCACGTTGCAGACAGGGCCGTCCGAATCGTCCCCGGAGCGGACATCCCGGATCGTGCCCAGAGCAGCGGACACCGCCTGCCGGTATGACGCTGATGGCACTGGCGCTTTCCGGCCGGACCCACCAAGAGGCGAGCGTCGAACTCAAAGTCGTCAGTCGGCAGCTTCTGGACAAGACCGTGCCCGTCAGGGTGGTTGAGCGCGACGGCCACAAGTACAACCAATACTGTTACACGACAAGCGCTTCCAGATACCCCGGCAGAAGCGGTGGTACGACGGGAACACTCCGGGACCACCCCGAGAAGCCGCGGAGTGACTGGGGCTCGTCGTCGAGTCGTGCACCTGCGCCCGACCGGGGACGCCGTCGGTGTCGCAGACCAGGGAGATCAGCGCGGACGACGGGACCTTCCGTATTGGCTGCTTGTTAGCCCGCCAAGGAGGCTCCGTCGAATCTCGAGAGTCGGCGTCGGCGTCGGCGTCGGCGTCGGCGTCGGCGTCGGCGAGAACATCATGGGACCTTGTTCACAGGGACGCCCACTACCGTCCCAGCAAGGAGGTATAACCGAGCAATGGCGATCCCTCATAACGACGGCGGCGCGCTGGCAGATGAAGTCTCCGACCTCGCACAGAAGGCCGGGCGAACGGTCGGCACTGCCGAATCTCTGACCGGGGGACACATTTCGTGCCTCCTCGCCGCCGCTCCAAGCTCGTCCGCCTGGTTCCGCGGCACCATCGTCGCCTACTCGAGTGCCGTCAAGCACGATCTGCTCGAGGTGCCGACTGGACCGGTCGTCTCGGAACGCGCGGCACGCAGCATGGCGGTGGCTACCGCAAAGCTCCTGAACGCCGACACCGCGGTCGCAGTGACGGGCGCCGCCGGCCCCGACGGGCAGGACGGCCAGGAGCCCGGGACTGTGTGGTTCGGGCTCTTCGACCGCGGATCCGTCAGCGCACTGCAGAAATCCTTCACGGGCAATCCGACCGACGTCGTCGAGTTGACCGCTCACCACGCACTCGAATTGCTCGTGAACTGCCTTCGTGCCGGATGAGGATTATTGGAGCGCCCGCCTCCATCAGTGCCGACCCCCGCGGGTCGCCGTCGGTGAGGAGCGGGAGGATGTCCTCGCCCCAGCGATTCACGCTGGATTGACCCATCCTGAACTGGATCGGCTCGACACGGTGCCGCCACGTCGCGCCTGCTGCACCAGCTTCGCACCCGGTGCCCCGTGGGCCTCCAGGTCGCGCTGGGCCTCACCCTGGTCGCTGCCGGCTACGGCTTCGCAGGCTGGGCATGGATCGCCGGGATCATTTGTGGTGGCGCTCTGCTGGTGGGGACGGCGCTCGTGCTCGCTGAGCATCGACGCGTCAAGCGACTGGACAACGCCTCACTCACCGATCAACTGGGCCACTGATCGATGTTTGCCCGCGGACCCGACCGGGTAAATGCTGGGCGAATCGTATCCGTTGAAAGGAGATCGTCATGTCGGACAAGGAAAAGTCGGGTCCTGCAGAGGCAGTCAAAGGCACTGTCGAGGGCGTGAAAGGCAAGGCCAAGGAAGCCGCCGGCGCCGTGACGGGTCAGGACGACCTTGTGCGGGAAGGAAAAGCGCAGCAGGACAAGGCCGCCGCCCAACGGGAAGCGGCCGAAAAGGAAGCTGAGGCGGAGAAGGCGCGCGGAAAGGCTGCGGCTCAGGAGGCACACCAGCGCACCGAACAGGATAAGTAGCGCGATGACGTCGGACGTGACATCGCGCGGAACGGGTGAGCCGATTCGTCCGCGCAAGCCGACTCCCCGCAGGTTCTGGCGTCTGTCCGGCGTCTATCCGTCACAGTCCGATACCCACCTTCTCGCACGCACGTTGCTCGCAGAAGCGATCGAACCCGGTACCCGCGTTCTCGATATCGGCGCGGGCTCCGGGTATCTCTCGGTTGCGACGACGTGCGGGCCCGCTACCCCGACATTCCGCGCCGGGTGTCGGGGTACAACCTCGATTCACTGTTGCCGGAGAACAGATTCCACGTGGCGAAGGCACTCGTGGGCAGCGAGAGCACGCTGGTGACAGTGCTCGGCTTCGACGACATCACGGTGGCAGCGGATGCGGTCCCCGCCGTCCTCCGCCACCAGCCGTCCGCGCTCGAGGGCATCGACACCATCTCGTCCAACTCGAGCACAGCCGGCACCTGGCCGAGAAGGCGTTGCGCGAGTTACCGGACGGGAACTCGTGGCTGCTGATCCAGGTGGACGGCGACACCCAGGACGAGGCGGACGGGAAGGCGCGCGACCTCGTCGAGGACGCCGCGCGGAACCTGACCGACCGCACCAGGATCCTCGACGACCCCGCCCACAAGAAGCAGGTGTGGGAGGCGCGGGAGGCCGGGTTGGGCGCCACCGCGTACCCGCCGCACGAACCCGAGACCCACGAGGGCTGGGAGGACGCCGCGGTCCCGCCCGACCGACTCGGCGACTACCTCCGCGACTTCCGCGACCTCCTGGATCGGTACGACTACGGAACCGCTTCGCTGTATGGGCATTTCGGCCAGGGGTGCGTGCACACCCGGATCCCGTTCGACCTCCGCACCGCCGACGGGGTGGACCGCTACCGCCGGTTCGCCGAGGACAGCGCCCGCCCGGTGGTCCGCTACGGCGGCTCGCTCTCCGGCGAACACGGTGACGGCCAGTCCCGCGGCGAACTCCTGCCGATCATGTTCGGCGAGCGACTCGTTCGCGGCTTCGGCGAGATGAAGTCCCTGTTCGATCCGGGCAATCGGATGAACCCGGGCAAGGTCGTTCATCCCGATGCGCTCGACGCACACCTGCGGCAGGGCTCGGCCTACCTACCGTGGGAACCGGCGACGCGGTTCACCTACGGTGAGGACGACCACGGCTTCAGCCGGGCCGCGGCGCGGTGCGTCGGTGTCGGTAAGTGCCGGGGCCACGAATCCGGCGTGATGTGCCCCAGCTACCGGGCCACCGGCGAGGAGGAGCACTCCACCCGCGGCCGGGCACGGCTTCTGTTCGAGATGGTCGAGGGGGACGTCATCACCGACGGCTGGCGCTCGGCCGCGGTCCGCGACGCCCTGGATCTGTGCCTGGCCTGCAAGGGATGCAAACGGGACTGCCCCGTCAGCGTCGACATGGCCACCTACAAGGCCGAGTTCCTCTACCACCACTACCGGAACCGGCCGCGTCCGCTGTCCCACTACTCGATGGGATGGCTGCCGCTGTGGTCCCGTGCGGCCGCCGCGGCGCCGCGCGCGGTGAATGCGCTCGCCCACGCGCCGGGCCTCTCCCGGGTCGCCGCCCGCGCCGCCGGTGTCGACCCCCGGCGCCCCCTCCCCTCGTTCGCGCCGTCCCGCTTCACCGAGGCATATCGTCCCGAACCCACCGGTGGCTGCCGCGGGCGAGTCGTGCTGTGGCCCGACACCTTCGACAACAACTTCGACCCGCACATCGCGCATGCCGCCGCCGCGGTGCTGCACGCCGCGGGATTCGATGTCGAGGTCCCCGACCGGACGGTGTGCTGCGGCTTGACCTGGATATCGACCGGTCAGCTCGGCGTCGCCGTTCGGGTCCTGCACCGCACCCTCGACGTGCTCGGCCCGCATTTACGGGTCGGTACCCCGGTCGTCGTGCTCGAACCGAGCTGCGCGGCCGTGTTCCGCTCGGACCTCACCGACCTGCTGCCGGGCGACGAGGACGCCCGCCGGCTCGCGCAGCAGACGCACACGCTCGGCGAAGTGCTGGCCCGGCATGCGCCCGACTGGCGGCCACCGCAGCTGCCCCGCGCAGCGCTCGTCCAACAGCACTGCCACCAGCACGCCGTGCTCGGCTACACCCATGACCGCGACGCGCTGGTCACCGCCGGCGTGGACGTCGAGGTCCTCGACGCGGGCTGCTGCGGGCTGGCCGGCAACTTCGGGTTCGAGGCCGGGCACTACGACGTCTCCGTCGCGTGCGCGGAGGACAAACTGATGCCCGCGGTCCGGCAGGCCGACCCGGGCACGCTGGTCGTCGCCGACGGTTTCAGCTGTCGCACCAGATCCGGGATCTCGAACCCGGAGCGCGCCCCCTGCACAGTGCGGAAGTGCTCGCGGCCGCGCTGCGCGGCGGTAACGGGCTACCGTTACGCCGCAGACGGATCGATGCGCCGGCCGGAACGTCCCGACGGTGAGAGCCCCGTCGGGCGGTCAGGCCTCGGCAGCGAGAAGCACGTCGGTGTCGAAGCAGGTGTGCGTGCCGGTGTGGCACGCCGCGCCCTCCTGATCGACGATCAGCAGGACGCTGTCGCCGTCGCAGTCCAGGCGCACCTCGTGCACGTACTGCGTGTGGCCGGACGTCTCGCCCTTGACCCAGTACTGCTGGCGCGACCGCGAGTAGTAGGTGCCCTTGCGGGTCTCCAGGGTGCGCGCGAGGGCCTCGTCGTCCATCCACGCGACCATCAGGACGTCGCCGGTCGACTTCTCCTGGGCGACAGCACTGAACAGGCCGGCCTCGTTGCGCTTGAGGCGGGCGGCGATCGACGGATCGAGACTCATCGGACGGTGATCCCTTCTGCACGCATGGACGCCTTGACGTCCCCGATCGTCATGTCTCCAAAGTGGAACACGCTGGCCGCGAGGACCGCGTCGGCGCCGGCCTCGACGGCGGGCGCGAAGTGTTCGACGGCGCCCGCGCCACCGCTGGCGATCACCGGCACGTGTACCGCCGCGCGGACGGCGCGGATCATCTTCAGGTCGAAGCCGGCCTTGGTGCCGTCGGCGTCCATCGAGTTGAGCAGGATCTCCCCGACGCCCAGCTCGGCGCCGCGGATCGCCCACTCGACGGCGTCGATGCCGGTGCCGCGCTTGCCGCCGTGCGTGGTGACCTCCCAGCCCGACGGCGTCGGCTCCTGCCCCACCGGGACCGTACGGGCGTCGACCGACAGCACGATGCACTGCGAGCCGAACCGCTCCGACATCTCCCGCAGCACCTCCGGGCGGGCGATCGCGGCGGTGTTGACGCTGACCTTGTCGGCGCCGGCGCGCAGCAGGCGGTCGACGTCCTCGACGGTGCGCACGCCGCCACCGACGGTGAGCGGGATGAACACCTGCTCGGCAGTGCGAGTGACGACGTCGAGCATGGTGCCCCGGTCGCCGCTGGACGCGGTGACGTCGAGGAACGTCAACTCGTCGGCGCCCTGCGCGTCGTAGGTCGCAGCGAGCTCGACGGGATCGCCTGCGTCACGCAGGTTCTCGAAGTTCACGCCCTTCACGACACGGCCCGCGTCGACATCGAGGCAGGGAATCACTCGAACAGCCAAAGTCATTGTTGTGGCCCTCCTTCAGGCCGATTCTCCGGGTCGCCCAGAGAGTGGAGAATATCGAGCAGTTCGCCGTGCACACCGGGCGCGGCGGCAAGCACCGATCGCGATCCGACGTGCCAGTCGTCGCCGCGCAGATCCGTCACGACGCCACCGGCCGCCCGCACCAGCGCGACGCCGGCCGCATTGTCCCACACGTGGTGACCGAACACGACCGCGCCGCCGAGAATTCCGGCAGCGGTGTAGGCGAGGTCGGCGCCCGTCGATCCGTGCATCCGGAGCCGCGACGACGCGCGGCTGAGCTGACCGAGCAGTTCGAACCGATACGTCCCCGGGATCCGGCCGCGGCTGTCGATGTTGAACGCACCGAATCCGATCATCGCGTCGGACAGGGCACTGCGTTCGAGCGGCGGCAGCGCGAGCCCGTTGCGGGTGACCGGGCCGCCCACGGCGGCAGCGAACCGTTCCCCGGTCAGCGGCAGCCACGTCAGCCCCAGAACGGGTACGCCGTCGCGCAGCAGCGCGAGCAGCATGCCCGCCGTCGGGAGGCCGGCCGAGTAGTTGAACGTGCCGTCGATCGGATCGAGAATCCAGACGTCGCCGTCGGTGAGTTCCGGCCCGCCGAACTCCTCACCGTGGACCTCGATGCCGGTGCGGCGCTCGAGCTCCGCGGACACCGACTTCTCCAGCTCGAGATCGACTGCGGTCGCAAAGTCCTTGGGGCCCTTACGCACCGCGCTCGGGGCACCCAGACCCGCGACGAACCGGTCCCGGGCCCCGTCGAGGACATCGCTCGCGATGGCGAGCAGCTCGAGCGGATCCCGGGACAAGCTCATAGCGTCAAAAGCTCCTACCGCGAAACCGCGGCGAGGGCCTCGGGAAGCGTGAATCGTCCTGCGTAGAGCGCCTTTCCGACGATCGAGCCCTCGACACCCTCGCCGACCAGACCGGCGATGGCCTCGAGATCGGCGATCGTGGAGACACCACCCGATGCGACGACCGGCGCGTCGGTGGCCGCGCAGACCTGGCTCAGCAGCTCGAGGTTCGGGCCCGTGAGGGTTCCGTCCTTGCTCACGTCGGTGACGACGTAGCGCGAGCAACCGTCGCGGTTGAGGCGCTCGAGGACCTCCCACAGGTCGCCGCCGTCGGACACCCAGCCACGGCCGCGGAGGCGGTAGTCGCCGTCGATCAGCTTGACGTCGAGGCCGACGGCGATGCGCTCACCGTGCTTGGCGATGGCGCGGGCGCACCAGTCCGGGTTCTCCACGGCAGCGGTGCCGAGGTTGACGCGGGCGCAGCCGGTCGCGAGAGCGGCCTCGAGGGTGTCGTCGTCACGGATACCACCGGACAGCTCGACCTTGACGTCGAGCTCGCCGACCACGGCGGCGAGCAGCTCACGGTTGGAGCCGCGACCGAAAGCGGCATCGAGATCGACCAGATGCACCCACTCGGCACCGTCGTTCTGCCACGCGAGGGCGGCGTCGCGGGGCGCACCATAACTGGTCTCGCTCCCCGCCTCTCCCTGAACAAGGCGAACAGCTTCACCGTTGGCGACATCTACAGCAGGCAAAAGGACCAGGCTCACTGCGCCCACTCTAGTGCCTGGCTCCGCTGCGACCGAAAGCACGGTCGGCACTGTCGCGGCGTCACGATCGACGGTCGGTGCCGTCGGCCTCCGGCCCGAACGATCGACGGACCAATCGTTTGGAAACAACGCCCATCGCCGTGATCGCGGCGGCGACCCCGACGAGTGCGATGACGAGCCCTCCGACCGGCCCCGGCCGCAGCGCCACGATCACTACCGTGACGACGACCAGCACGGTCGTCGCCGCGCCCATCGCTGCGAGCGCGAGCCGCGCGATGGACAGCTCCGCGCCCGAGTCCTCACCCGGGGAGCGGGTCACAGGGCGCGGACCCAGTTCTCCAGCAGCTGTGCGCCGGCGTCGCCGGACTTCTCGGGGTGGAACTGGGTGGCCGACAGCGCGCCGTTCTCGACAGCCGCGAGGAACCGGTCGCCGTGCTCGGCCCACGTCAGCTTGGGCGGGGCGATGATGTCCGACGGCGGCAGCTCCCACGTGCGCACGCCGTACGAGTGAACGAAGTAGAAGCGGGTGTCCGGGTCCATGCCGGCGAACAGCGTGCTGTCCTCGGGGGCGTCGACGGTGTTCCAGCCCATGTGCGGCAGGACGTCGGCCTCGAGCCGCTCGACGGTGCCCGGCCATTCGCCGCAGCCCTCCGCCTCGACGCCGAACTCGACGCCGCGTTCGAACAGGATCTGCATGCCGACGCAGATACCCAGAACCGGCCGGCCGCCCGCGAGCCGCTGACCGATGATTCGGTCGCCGCGGACGCCGAGAAGGCCCTCCATGCACGCCGCGAAGGCGCCGACACCGGGCACCACCAGACCGTCCGCCGCGAGGGCGATCTTGGGGTCCGACGTCACCTCGATCTCCGCGCCGGTCCGCGCGAGGGCGCGCTGGGCCGAATGCAGATTTCCGGAGCCGTAATCGAGAAGAGCAACCTTGCGTGCGGTCATGTGCCAACTCTATCGGCCCGCAGGGCGGCGATCGTAGCCACGGGGACGACGGCGGCGACCGCCACCGCGGCGACCACGAACACCGGCGGATAGCCCGCTGCCGTCGCCACCGCACCCAGCGCCAGCGCACCGACACCGGTACCGCCGTCGTAGGCGATGTTCCAGGCGGCACTGGCCGCCGCGACCCGATCCCGGCCCGCCGACGCGAGCAGCACCAGCAGCGACTCGTTCTGCACCGCACCGAAGCCCAGCCCGAAGATCATCGCCCCGACCACCAATCCGATGTCGCCGACGTGCCCGGCGACCGCGAACGCCAACAGGGTGGTGCCCACCGCCGCGGTCAGCAGCGCCGGCACGGTGGTCCGACCCGCACCGATCCGGTCCGCGATCACACCGGCGCCGTAGCGGCCGAGCAGCATCGCACCGGCCGAGGCCGACAGCGCGAAACCGGCCACGGCAGCGCGATTCTCGGTGGCTATCGGAAGCAGCGAGGACACCCCGCCATACGTGGCCGCCACCACCAGCATCGACAGGCAGGGCACCAGCAGCACCTTCAGCGGCAGTCCCTTGCGCCCGGCCGGCATCCCGGGATTCGGGACGACCGGGAGCCGTGAGATCGACACCAGGGACAGCAACGGGATGATCGTGCCGAGCAGGTACACCGCGGCATGGTGCCCCGCCTGGTAGAGGCCGAGTCCCAGTGGCAGCACCAGCATCTGGGATGCCGCCACCGCCACTCCGTTGGCGCCGGTCACCCGCCCCAACAGGTTGGGCGGCGCCAACTCGGCCAGCAACCCGATGCCCGCGACCGTCACCAGTCCGAAACCGATGCCCCGGATCGCCGAGATCGCCAGCGCCGGCGCGGTCGCGGTGCTGAGGAGGAAGCCCAGCGACGGCAGTCCCAGCAGTACGCAGCCCACGGCTAGCACGGCACGGTATCCCCGGTTGCGCAGCAGAGCCGGCACACGCAGTTGCGTCACGACCGTGGTGGCCATGAACACCGCCGTCGACGCTCCGGCCGCGGTGCTCGAACCACCCGCGTCGGCGATCGCCAACGGGACCACCGGCAACAGCAATGTCCAACCACCGAAGGTGGTGGCGCCCATGAGGAGAGCTACGAGGACCCCGCGAGTGCGCAGGAGTTCGCGCATCAGATCAGCCGCAGGATCCCCGACGCCGCCGCGAGCACCGCTAGGGCAACCAGGACACCCGACGCCAACTTGTTCACCTTCCACATCGCGTATGCGCCGCCGATGGCGAAGCCCGCTGCGAGGAACAGGATATAGATGAAGACAGTGCTCATGGTTCTACAGCGCACCCTTGGTCGACGGGACGCCGGTGACCCGCGGATCCGGCTCGACGGCCTCGCGCAGTGCGCGGGCGACGGCCTTGAACTCCGCCTCGGTGATGTGGTGCTGGTCGCGGCCGTAGAGCACCCGCACGTGCAGCGCGATGCGCGCGTTGAGGGCGATCGACTCGAACACGTGCCGGTTGATCACCGTCGAGTACGGCACACCCGGGTAGCCGCCGATCACGCTGTGCAGCATGTGCTCCGGCTCGCCGGTGTGCACGCAGTACGGACGCCCGGAGACGTCGACGGAGGCATGTGCGAGGGTCTCGTCCATCGGGATGAAGGCGTCACCGAAACGGCGGATGCCACGCTTGTCGCCCAGCGCCTGACCGAGGGCCTGGCCGAGCACGATCGAGGTGTCCTCGACGGTGTGGTGGGCGTCGATCTCGACGTCTCCCTTGGCCTGCACGTTCAGGTCGAAGCTGGCGTGCGCGCCGAGGGCGGTGAGCATGTGGTCGAAGAACGGGATTCCTGTCGATACCGCGACGTTCCCGGTGCCGTCGAGGTTGAGTTCGACGACGATGCTCGATTCCTTGGTGGTCCGCTCGACGCGTGCGATCCGGTCGCTCATCGGGATCCCTTCGTTTCCGTTGAAACAAGCTCGGTTGAAGTAAGCTTCCTGCTGACCCGCAGCAGTTCGTCGTTCTCGGCAACCAGGCCGATGGTCGCACGCAGATGTCCCGGGATACCGACGTCGCGGATCAGCACGCCCTCGTCGAGGTAGTGCTGCCACGTCCGGGCGGCGTCCTCGAAGAGCCCGAACAGGATGAAGTTCGCGTCGCTCGGGACGACGGTGTAGCCCATCGCCGACAGCTCCGCGCTCACCCGGTCGCGCTCGGACGCGAGCTCGGCGACGCTGCCGAGGGTCTCGTCGGCGTGCCGCAGCGCGGCGCGGGCGGCGGCCTGCGTGACCACCGACAGGTGATACGGCAAGCGCACCAACAGCATTGCGTCGATGAACGCCGGAGCCGCGACGAGGTATCCGAGCCGGCCACCGGCGAACGCGAACGCCTTGCTCATCGTCCGGCTCACCACGAGCTTGGTGGGGAACTCGTCGATCAGGCTCACCGCGCTCGGGATCGACGAGAACTCGGCGTACGCCTCGTCCACGATCACGATCCCGGGTGCGGCGGCCAGGATCTGCTTCAGGTCCTCGAGGCCGATGCTGTGCCCGGTCGGGTTGTTGGGGCTGGTGACGAACACGACGTCGGGGCGGCGCTCGCCGATCACCCGCACCGCGGTCTCCGCGTCGAGCGAGAAGTCCTCGCGCCGCGGCGCGGGAATCCACTCGGTCTGCGTGCCGGTGACCAGCAGCGGGTGCATCGAGTAGGACGGCACGAAACCGACCGCGGTGCGCCCCGGGCCGCCGAACGCCTGCAGCAGCTGCTGCAGCACCTCGTTGGAACCGTTGGCGGCCCACAGGTTCGACACGTCGAGCGAGACTCCGGTCTGGCGGGTCATGTACGCGGCCAGGTCCGTGCGCAGCGCGACCGCGTCACGGTCCGGGTAGCGGTGCAGATCCGCAGCCGCGGCACGGACCGCCTCCGCGACGTCGTCGACGAGCGCCTTCGACGGCGGGTGCGGGTTCTCGTTGGTGTTGAGCTGCACCGGAACCGTCAACTGCGGTGCGCCGTAAGGAGACTGACCGCGAAGGCTCTCCCGGATGGGCAGATCGTCGATGCCGACGGCCGATCCGGGGACGACCCCGGCGCTCACTTCAGTGCCTCGAACCGAAGACGCACGGCCTCGCCGTGAGCCGGGAGGTCCTCGGCGTTGGCGAGCGTGATGACGTGACCGGCAACATCTTTCAGTGCCGCCTCGGAGTAGTCGACCACGTGGATGCCGCGCAGGAACGTCTGGACGCTCAGGCCCGACGAGTGCCGCGCGCAGCCGGCGGTGGGCAGCACGTGGTTGGACCCTGCGCAGTAGTCGCCGAGGCTCACCGGCGCCCACGGACCCACGAAGATCGCTCCGGCGGACCGCACCTGGGCGGCGACGGCGGACGCGTCCTCGGTCTGGATCTCGAGGTGCTCGGCGGCGTACGCGTTGACCACCTTCAGCCCGGCCGCGATGTCGTCGACCAGCACCGTGCCGGACTGGCTGCCGCGCAGCGCCGTCTCGACCCGCTCACGGTGCTTGGTGAGCTCGAGTTGCGCGGCCAGCGCCTTGTCGACGGCGTCGGCCAGGTCGGTGCTGGTGGTCACCAGGACGCTCGCGGCCATGACGTCGTGCTCTGCCTGGCTGATCATGTCGGCCGCGACGTGGATCGGGTCGGCGGTGCCGTCGGCGAGGATCGCGATCTCGGTGGGGCCGGCCTCGGCGTCGATGCCGACCAGTCCGCGGCACAGGCGCTTGGCGGCGGTGACGAAGATGTTGCCGGGACCGGTGATGAGGTCGACCGGCGCCAGCTCACCGCCGTCGGTGTCGGTGCCGCCGTAGGTGAGCAGGGCGACGGCCTGGGCGCCGCCGACGGCCCACACCTCGTCGACGCCGAGCAGCGCGGCCGCGGCGAGGATCGTCGGGTGCGGCAGACCGCCGAAGGCGGCCTGCGGCGGGGAGGCGACGACGAGCGACTCGACACCAGCGGCCTGCGCCGGGACGACGTTCATCACGACGCTGGACGGGTACACGGCGTTGCCACCGGGCACGTACAGGCCGACCCGCTCGACCGGGACCCACCGCTCGGTGACGGTGCCGCCGGGCACGACCTCGGTGACGGTGTCGGTGCGGCGCTGATCGGCGTGCACCTTGCGGGTCCGCTCGATCGCGACCTCGAGGGCGGCGCGGACATCGGCGTCGAGTTCGGCGAGCGCGCGATCCAGCTCGGCCTGCGGCACACGGACGGTACCCGGCCGGATGCCGTCGAACTTCTCGCTGTATTCGAGCGCCGCTTCGGCGCCACGGTCACGGATCGCCTCGACGACGGGACGGACCTGATGCAGCACCGCGTCCACGTCCACTCCGCCACGGGGCAGGGCGCCTCGAAGCTCAGCGGTGGAAGGGGTACGACCGCGAAGGTCGGTGCGGGCAAGCATGAGAGGTCCTCTCTGGAGAACAGGGGTTTACACCGATTATCCGCGATGGGTGCAAGTTGCTTACGTTCCGGCCCCACACGCGCGCCGAACGGCCCGCTGCTCGCGGTGAGCGCCTCCCCTGAGCAGCGCTTTGTCCGAAAGACATCTCACTGGACACGTGTCCACCCTAGAGTTCCCACCTGCGAGAGCTCGTCGACCCCAGCATCCGACAACGCAACGCAGGGAGCTGCCGTGATCCCCGATCCGAGCCCGACCGTTCCGCGAGTGACAAGACGCACGTTCCTCGGCGGCGCGGCAGGAGCAGCGTTCGCCGTGACCGCCGCGGCCGCACCGGCCGCAGCATCTCCGGCGCGACGCACACCGGTGACCGAGGAACGCCGCCGCGCAGTGGTGATCGGCAGCGGGTTCGGCGGTGCGATCGCGGCGATGCACCTCGGACAGGCCGGCGTGGACACCCTCGTCCTCGAGCGCGGCATCCGGTGGCCCACCGGGCCGAACGCCGAGACGTTCCCGCGCATGCTCTCCCCCGACCAGCGCTCGGCGTGGCTGCAGCCGCACCCGGTGATGACGGGCGCCCCGCCCGCCGTGTTCCCGCCGTTCACCGGACTGATGGAGCGCATCCCCGGTAACGGCATGGACATCCTGTGCGGAGCCGGCGTCGGCGGTGGGTCGCTGGTCTACCACGGAATGACGATGCAACCGAACGGCGAGAACTTCGCCCGGTGCGTCTCGCCCCGTATCGATTTCGCGCAGATGGATTCGGAGTACTACCCGCGGGTGGCCCGCAGGCTGCGGATCGCGACGATCCCCGACGACCTGCTGAACAGTCCGCAGTACAGCTCGTCGCGCCGGTTCGTGGAGATGGCGGACGCACAGGGCCTGCACACGTTCCGGGTCCCGATGCCGATCGACTGGGAGTTCGCGCGGCGGGAACTGCGCGGCGAGATGCGTCCGTCGTACACCACCGGCGACCTGATCTACGGCGTCAACAATGGGGGCAAGTTCTCCGTGGACGTCACGTATCTCGCGGCCGCGGAGGCGACCGGCCGGGTCGAGGTGGCGCCGCTGCATCGGGTCGCCGACATCGAACGCGGCCCGGACGGCTCCTGGATCGTGCACTGCGACCGCATCGGACGGGACGGCACGGTGCTCGAGCGGAAGCGGATCACCTCCGACGCCCTGTTCCTCGGGGCCGGATCGCCGGGCACCACACGCCTGCTCGTGAAGGCGAAGGCCAAGAACCTGGTCCCCGATCTCCCCGACGGTGTCGGCACCGGATGGGGCAACAACGGCGACCGCATCTTCATGGTCACCCGCGCGACGGACAGTCCCGGTGCGTGGCAGGGCGGACCCGCGTGCGTCGGGGTCAAGGACTGGGACAACCCGGCCGGCGCGCTGACGATCGTGCTCGGCCCGGTGCCGTTCCCGCTGGATCTGCACACCACGTCGGTGATCGGGTACGGCGTCGTGGACGGTCTCGGTACGTGGCACTACGACGCCGGCCGCGACGACGCGGTGCTGACCTGGAATCAAGCGTTCGACCGGGGTCTGACCGACGCGATCCGCGCACGGATCGAGCAGATCGTCGGCGCCGGGTTCGGAGTGTCGGCGATCGACGTGAACGCCGTCGACACCAACACCTTCCACCCGTTGGGCGGCGCCCCATTCGGCTCGGTGTGCGACGACGCCGGACGGGTGCACGGGCAGCGTGGGCTCTACGTCCTCGACGGCGCCCGCATCCCCGGGTCCACCGGGGCGTGCAATCCGTCGATGACGATCGCCGCGCTCGCCGAGCACAGCATGGACGCCCTGGTCGCCACCGACGTCGACACTGTCTTCTGAGAAGGACCCCCATGAAAGCAACGTTGCGCACCGCGATCGTCGCGCTCACGCTCACGCTCCTCGCCGTGCCGACTGCGCAGGCGCAACCGCTCGGCGACGACTTCCTGTGGGGCGTGGCCACCTCCGGGTTCCAGTCGGAGGGGTCGTCGCCCGACAGCAACTGGTCGCGGTACTCGGCCTCCGGGAGGACGCACGACGAGATCGGCGATGCGGTCGACTTCCGACACCGCTACGCCGAGGACATCGACAACGCGGCCGCGCTCGGTGTCGACGTGTTCCGCTTCGGCATCGAATGGGCCCGGGTGCAACCACATCCGGGCCAGTGGGACAAGACCGAGTTCGCCTACTACGACGACGTGATCCGGCGGATCCGCGACCACGGGATGACGCCGATGATCACCCTCGACCACTGGGTGTACCCGGGTTGGATCGCCGACCGGGGCGGCTGGGCGGATCCTCGCACCGTGGACGACTGGCTGGTCAACGCCGAGGAGGTGGTGAACCGCTACCGCGACGTCGGCGCCATCTGGATCACGTTCAACGAGCCCACCACCTACGCACAGCGTGAACTGACGTTCGGGGGGATTTCACTTCTCGACGTGCACAAGATGTTCGACGGCATGACACGCGCCCATCGCACGATCTACGACCGCATCCACCAACTCGATCCCACGGCGCGGGTCGGCAGCAATCTCGCGTTCATCCCCGCCGCGTTCGGGCTGCTCGACAACCTGTTCGTCGACCGGGTCACCGACAAGCTCGACTTCCTCGGCATCGACTACTACTACGGGCTCTCGCTGGACAACATCTCCGCGATCGCCGCCGCCACCGACCAGTTCTACGACGTCGTCCCGCAGCCGGACGGGATCTACCACGCGCTCATGGCGTATCACCGCAAACTGCCGGACATGCCGCTGTACGTCGTGGAGAACGGGATGCCCACCGACGACGGCAAGCCACGACCGGACGGCTACACCCGCTCGGATCACCTGCGTGACCACATCTACTGGATCGAGCAGGCCCGCAGCGACGGCGCCGACGTGATCGGCTACAACTACTGGTCGATCACCGACAACTACGAGTGGGGTTCGTACCGTCCGCGGTTCGGGCTGTACACCGTCGACGCGCTCACCGACCCGGCGCTCACCCGCCGCCCCACCGACGCCGTCGACACGTACCGCGGCATCGTCGCCGCCGGGGGCGTGCCCGCGGACTACACACCGGTGATGCCGAAGGCGTTCTGTTCGCTCGTCGATCCTCCGGGCAGCTGCCTGACCGGTGGCTCGTCGGGCAGCGGATCGGGCACCGGGTCGGGCGGCTCGTAGCCACACCCGCCACCGATCCACGGCGTGGGCGCGCCTAAGCTCCTCCCCCGTGTCGTGGCAGATGTGGTTGGCATTTTTCGGCGCCAGCTGGGTGATCAGCCTGTCACCAGGAGCCGGCGCGATCGCGTCGATGTCGGCTGGCCTCCGGCACGGCTTCCTGCGCGGCTACTGGAACATCCTCGGCCTGCAGCTGGCGCTGCTGCTACAGATCGCGATCGTCGCGGCAGGCGTCGGCGCCCTGCTCGCCGGCTCGACGACGGCGTTCCTGATCGTGAAGTGGTTCGGCGTCGCCTACCTCGCGTATCTCGGCATGCGGCAGTGGCGCTCGGCGCCGACACCGATCGAGGCCGAACCGGACAGCAAGCGAGCCACCGCCGCGGGGCTGGTGCTACGGGCGTTCCTGATCAACTCCAGCAACCCGAAGGCGATCGTCTTCATGCTCGCGGTGCTACCGCAGTTCCTGAACCCCGCCGCACCGCTGTTCCCGCAGTACGCGCTCATGGCGGCCACGATGGTCGCCGTGGACACCGTCGTCATGACCGGATACACCGGTCTCGCGGCGCGGGTCCTCCGCGTGCTGCGTTCGCCGCGTCAACAACAGGTCACGAGCCGCGTCTTCGCGACCCTGTTCTTCACCGCCGCGGCGGCCCTCGCCACCGCGGTGTGACAGGCGCGGTTCACGGCCTACCGCCGGGGATCGTTCTGTGCCTACGCTGACGGGAGCAGCATGTGCGGGCGCAGACGTCGGTCGGCGGCCCGCCGACCATCGGGAGCGACCATGAGCACCAGCCCGCGAACCCTCGCCGAACAACTGCCCGATCTCCCACCGGGCGACGAGTTCGAGCGGTTCGCCGGATACGCGGTGATGGGCCTGCCGTTCACGACCGGCCACTACCTCGCACTCCGACACTTCCCTACGAGCTCGATCGGCCCTGGCTACGACTCGGTGTGGCACCGGAACCCGGCCGGCCAGTGGGTCATGTACATCAACGGAGCGCCGGAGTCCTCCTGCCCGCGCTACTTCGGCCGGGCATTGGCGGAATCTCGAACCGCGGACATCACCATCACCTGGAGCGGACCGGACGAGTTCGGCGTGACCGTCGGCGACACGATCGACTGGTCGATGATGTTGACCCGTTCCCTCGCCACCCGGGCGATGACCGCCGCCGGATCACTGATGCCCGCCGCACTGTGGCGCAACGACCGCGTGCTGACACTGATGTCCCGGGTCGCCGGTCCGCTGCTCGGCGTGGGCCGGGTCGGACTGACCGGGGAAACTCCGAGTGGGTATTCCTTCCGTGCCAATCCGCGCCGGTTGTGGGCGGTGCAGCGCAGCCGGGCGACGGTCGACGGCGTCGACGTCGGACTGCCGGGCCCCCTCCCGGAGCAGGCCCGGCTCGGCGGGTTCTGGCTGCCGCAGCGGGGCATGTTCGCGATCGGGGAGACGTACTTCACGCCGGCGTGAGTCACCCGTCGGCGTACCGCGCGCGCAACTGCTCGAGGGTCGCCGTGATGCCCTGCTCGTCCTTCGAGCGGAACCCCATCCATTCCACCCACTGCGGGAACCTCACCATCGAATAGTCGAACACCTCGGTCACCTCCGTGTGACCGGCCGTGGTCTCCGTGAACTCCCAGCGCCAGTGGTGGCCGAGGGGGTGTTTCCACTCGACAACACGCCCCTCCTCGAAGTCGATGACCCGGCTCGCGCCGCCAACCTTGATGAACTGAGATTGAACGTAATCCCAACGAACGTAGTCACGGTCGTCGCATCTCCATCGTCTTACCCTGCACAGCAAGCTGATTCGATCGACGTTTCGGCGGTTCGATCGTCCGATTTCACGGCATGGTCACGATTTGCGACCTATACTGCCGCACATGCTGATTCACCCGACTCTGCGGATGCAATCGTGGGGATTCACGATCGGGTCGCTGCTCTTCGCGCTCGGCTCCGCACCGGTACTCGCGCCGGCCCTCGGAACGGCCACCGCCAACACGGCCTTCTTCGTCGGCTCCTGGTTCTTCACCTACGCCGCGTTCATCCAGTTGGTGCTCAGCGGCGCCGCCACGACAACGGACACGGATACCGGCAAGCCCGCGATACGCGCCGAATGGCTAGCCGCGGCGACCCAGTTCCTAGGCACGGTGCTCTTCAACATCAGCACCGGGGCCGCGCTGCACGCCCACACCATCGCCGGCGAGAAGCACCTGGTGTGGACACCGAACGCGGAGGGCTCGATTGCGTTCCTGATCAGCAGCTATCTGGCGATCCTGATGCTCGTCCGCGCAAAGAACTACTGGGCTCCGCGCTCCCTCGACTGGCAGAGTGCCTGGTTCAACGCCCTCGGTTCACTCGCGTTCGGCCTCTCGGCCGCGGGGGCGTTCATCACCCAGTCGGGAAGCGTCGAGGACGCATCCCTCGCCAACGCCGGCACGTTCGTCGGCGCCCTGTTCTTCTTTGCCGCGTCCGTCATCTTCCTCGGTAAGCCACGTCGTCCCGCGCCGGAGCCTGTCGAGTCACTCTGACGCAGGTCCACCGCCGATCCCGCTGCCGCGACGCATTGTCGAAGGCAGCGGGATCGGCGGTTCTGGGCCTGGAATCCTTTGCGTCGCACCGTCACTTGTCGAGCCTCTTTC
Organism: Rhodococcus sp. AG1013; assembly: GCF_003350365.1. Taxonomy (NCBI): domain Bacteria; kingdom Bacillati; phylum Actinomycetota; class Actinomycetes; order Mycobacteriales; family Nocardiaceae; genus Rhodococcus; species Rhodococcus sp. AG1013. Next base: position 19,836 of record NZ_QQAT01000015.1, on the reverse strand, counting down.
GGCCGTCACCGGGACCACCACCGACAACTCGAGAACGGGTGAAGTAGGGGGTTAATTCCGACCCGACGGTGATCGTCGCGGCGCGACCCGGCGCACCCGCTGTTAGCTTTGCGAGGTATGACGACTCTTCCGGAAAGCAAGAAGCGGTTACTGTTTCGTAACGTCCGGGTGTTCGACGGCGTATCAGCGGAGCTGAGCAACGGAGACGTTCTGATCGACGGCAACAAGGTCGCCGCCGTGTCGACCTCCCCCGTCGGGGATGATCCCGGCAGGGAGACCGTCGTCATCGACGGCGGCGGCCGGGTGTTGATGCCCGGTATGAGCGATGCACACGTCCACCTGGTCGGTAACGCCAACTCGTACGTCGACCTCCTGATGGGCACGGAGGGACACATCACTCTCAACGGCGTCGCCGAAGCGAAGAACATGCTGATGCGAGGGTTCACGGCGGTCCGCGACATGGCCGGTGACACCTCGAGCATCAAGTCCGCGATCGACCGCGGCCAATTCCCCGGGCCGCGCATCTACCCGTGCCAGGCCGCGATCTCGCAGACCAGCGGTCACGGCGACTTCGGCAACGTCTACGACACCCCCTCGGCTCTCGGCGGTGCCGAGAATCGCTCGGAAACAATCGGTTTCATGCGAATCGCCGACGGCGAGGAGCGAGTCCTGGCCGCAGTGCGCGAGCAGCTCAAGAAGGGCGCCTCCCAGATCAAGATGATGGTCGGCGGCGGAGCCGCCTCGACGTACGACCCGCTGTACACCGTGCAGTTCACCGATGCCGAACTACGGGCGGGGGTCAACGCCGCAACCGACTACGGCACCTACGTCGCCACCCATGTCTACAACGTCACCGGCATCCGGCGTGCGATCGAAGCCGGAGTCAAGTCGATCGAGCACGGCCATCTGTCCGACGAGACCACGGTCAAGTTGATGGCGGAGCGCGACGTTTGGCTGTCGATGCAGCCCTTCGCGGAGGACGATCACCACTACCCCGACGCCGACCGAGCCGAGAAGAACCGCCAGATCTGCAGTGGCGTGGACCGGATCTACGGCTGGGCCAAGAAGTACGGGGTGAAGGTGGCCTTCGGCACCGATCTGCTGCTCGAGCCGCAGTTCGCGAAGCGACAGAGCGAGATGGCAGCCAGACTGGGCGATTTCTACAGCAATGTCGAGGCGCTGCGAATGCTGACCTCCGGCAACGCCCAGTTGTTCCGGCTCGCAGGTGAACGCGATCCGTACCGTGACGCCCCTTTCGGCGTCGTCGCGGAGGGGGCCTGGGCCGACGTACTGCTCGTGGACGGCAACCCACTCGAGGACCTGAGCGTGCTGGCCGACCCGGAGAAGTACCTGTCGGTGATCGTCAAGGACGGTCAGGTCGTCAAGAACAGCCTGTGACGGCCTGATCGGCCGTCTCCGACGTCAGCTTCGAAAGCAGCAAGGGTCAAGGACAGCAACCGAACACGTCGCCGTTCGTCGAACGACGAGGGAATGTGGAGTGCGAATTGGTCGAAACACAGATCGAGGGGTACCAACCCTCGTGGGAACCGGTCTCAGGAACTTTGGTGTCCGCCAGAGCAATCGAACTCCACGGCCCGTGGGGTCACGTATTCGGTCCGCTCGATCTCGACATCGACATCGGCGGGGTGACTGTGCTCGCGGCACCGGCCGGCGCCGCGCGTACGGCCCTGTTGATGGCGCTGTGCGGGCGGATGCGCCTGACCGGCGGGTCCCTCACCGTCCTCGGGTTCGAGGACAAACCCATGGCGGTGTTCCGCAACTCGACCATCGCGTGCCTCAACGAACTCGACGAGGTCCGCCCGTCGGTCACCGTGCGCGATCTCGTCACCGAACAACTGCGTTGGGACTCACCGTGGTACCGGTTCGTCCCGCGCGTCGGGACGAGCGGTGTCGAGGATATGTGCGCCGAGGTGTTCGGCGACGTACCACTGCCGGCGCTCAACGCGTTCGTCGACGACCTGCCCGAGATCCAGCAGTTGTTGCTGCGGATCGCCGTGGCGAACACGCGGCGGCCTCCCCTGCTGGTCGTCGGCAGGATCGACAAGATCGCCGACGACGAAGAGCGCCTCATGGTTCTGGAAAGACTTGTGGCACTGGGCCAGAACCAGTCCGTGATCACCGCCGACGTGAACCCACTCCCACCGGGTAGTTCGGTGCGCGCCGTCGTGGACCTGCACCAGCTTCTGAACGCCGGAGACATCGGCGTCATGACCGAGGCGAGGTAGCCGATGCTTGCAGGCATTTCCCTGGGCAGCGATTCGAAGCGCTACTTCCGTGGCACGATGCCGCGAATCGCCATCATCACGATCATCCTCATGCCGCTGCTGTACGGCGCGATGTACCTCTGGGCCTTCTGGAATCCGTTCGGAGCGGTGGACAAGATCCCGGCCGCGATCGTCAACATCGACACCGGCAAGACCGCCGACGGACAGGAACTCGACGCCGGCGATCAGGTCGTGAAGTCCCTGATCGCCTCCGGCCAACTCGACCTCGCGGAAGTGTCCCAGGAGGACGCGGCGAAGGGCCTCTCGGACGGTAAGTACTACTACACGATCACCCTGCCGGAGAACTTCAGCGCGGCGGTCTCGTCACCGAACGGCGACCACCCCGAGAAGGCGAATCTCATCTTCACCTTCAACGACGCGAACAATTATCTCGCGACGATCATCGGTCAGGACGCGTCGGAACAGGTGATCAACCAGGTCAATTCGACGATCGGAGCGCAGGGCGTGGGGCAGGTCCTCACCGGTCTGCAGAGCGCCGGGTCCGGACTGGGGAAGGCGGCGGGCGGGGCCGAACAACTCGCCACGGGTATCGACCAGGCGAACAGTGGCGCGGACCAACTCGCGTCGGGCGCCCATACCCTCGCCGACAACATGGTCACAGCGCGCAGCGGCTCGGACGCCCTGGCCGCCGGTGCCTCCCAGCTGGCAACCGCTATCGACGGCGTCGCCGACCCCCTACTCAACGCGCTCGAGGGGGGCGCGTTGCCGGACGTCGGCGGTCAAGTCGCACAGCTCCGCCAGTCGCTGGCCGATCTCGCGAGCCGAGCCCCGAGCGAACAACCACGGGCACCGACCGCCCAGGCGGTCGAACAGGTGATCAGCGTTCTGAACCGCAGTTCCGATCCGATCGTGCAGCAGGCCGTCGCCGCACTCACACCGCTCACCCGCGCCGTGGCCGCACCCGCGGCGGACATCCGCGGGGAGCTCGAGGCGCTCCATTCCGACGCGCAGGCGCTCGAGTACCAGCTGACCGATCCGAACAGCCCCCTGCAGAGCGGCCTGGCAATGCTGCAGAACGGCGGACTCGCGTCCGACGTGCAGCAACTACGCAACGGTGCCGACCAACTCAGCTCCGGGGCCTCGACGCTCAGTCAGGGCATGGGGCAGCTTACGGACGGCAGCTTCCAGCTCGCCAGCGGCGCCGACCAACTCGCCGCCGGAACCGAGCAGCTGCAGTCCGGGTCGAAGGAACTTGCCTCGGCACTGCAGCAGGGCGCCGGCCAGGTGCCGAGCTGGAGCGACGAGCAGCGCACGGCGACGGCCGAGACACTGTCCACTCCGGTCGCGCTCCAGCAGGAGTACACGAACGTGGCTCCGACCTTCGGAACCGGCTTCGCACCGTTCTTCCTGTCGCTGGCGCTCTTCGTCGGCGGCATCATCACCTGGATGCTGTTGACCCCGTTGCAGTCCCGCCCCACCGTCGGTGGCGTCGGGCTGTACCGGACCGTGCTCGCCTCGTACTGGCCGGCGCTCCTGGTCGGCATCCTGCAGGTGGTCGTGATGTACACGGTCGTGCACTTCGGCGTCGGGCTCGACGTCAAACACGTCGCCGGCACGATCCTGTTCCTGATGCTGATCTCGGCGACGTACCTCGCGATGATCCAGGCGTTCAACGCGCTGTTCGGAGTCGCTGTCGGCCGCGTGGTCACCCTGGCTTTCCTCATGCTCCAGCTCGTGTCGGCGGGTGGCATCTACCCTGTCCCGACGACCGCGACGCCCTTCCAGGTCATTCATCCGTTCGACCCGATGACCTACACGGTGAACGGTCTTCGCCAGCTCACCGTCGGTGAGCACGTCGACTCGCGACTGTGGATCGCCATCGCGGTGCTCACCGGCATCCTGCTCGTGAGCCTCACCATCAGCGCCCTCTCGGTCCGCCGCAACCGGCGGTACACGATGGAACGCCTGTACCCACCCATCGAGGTCTGATCCTCGACCGACACCGGAAGTTCCTGACACACAACGCGCGACCAGTTCCACCCACAGATCGTTCGAAGTATCGGAGGAGAGAAGATGTCGAACAACTTTGCCGCTCCCACTGAGACACTCGCACCCGCTTACACGGGACGACTCGGAACCGATCCGATTCCCGCCTTGCGAATGCCCAAGGCCGAGACCGAGCCCGAGGCGGCCTACCGGTTCATCCACGACGAGTTGATGTTGGACGGTAGCTCGCGACTGAATCTCGCGACCTTCGTGACCACATGGATGGATCCGCAGGCCGACCGCCTGATGGCGGAGACGTTCGACAAGAACATGATCGACAAGGACGAGTACCCGGCGACCGCCGAGATCGAAACCCGCTGCGTCAATATGGTCGCCGCCCTGTTCAACGCTGAGGGACTCTCGGACTCCGATCCGTCCTCGGCAACCGGAGTCTCGACCGTCGGCTCGTCCGAGGCAGTGATGCTCGCGGGCCTGGCGCTCAAGTGGAGGTGGCGGGAGGCGCGCCGGGCGGCCGGCAAGGACACGGACCGCCCGAACCTCGTCCTCGGGAGCAACGTCCAGGTGGTGTGGGAGAAGTTCTGCCGCTACTTCGACGTCGAGCCGAAGTACCTCCCGATGGAGAAGGGACGCTACGTCATCACGCCGGAGCAGGTGCGCGAGGCGGTCGACGAGAACACCATCGGTGTGGTGGCCATCCTCGGGACGACGTTCACCGGCGAGCTCGAGCCGGTCGCCGAGATCGCCGCAACACTCGACGAGCTGGCGGCCGCGGGCGGGCCGGACGTACCCATGCACGTCGACGCCGCGAGCGGCGGATTCGTGGTTCCGTTCCTGCATCCCGAACTGGAGTGGGACTTCCGGATTCCGCGCGTCGTCTCCATCAACGTCAGCGGCCACAAGTACGGAATGACCTACCCGGGAATCGGATTCGTCGTGTGGCGGTCGAAGGAGCACCTGCCGGAGGACCTCGTGTTCCGGGTCAACTACCTCGGCGGCGACATGCCCACGTTCACGCTGAACTTCTCGAGGCCCGGTAACCAGGTCGTCGGACAGTACTACAACTTCGTCCGACTCGGGGTGGCCGGCTACACGCAGATCATGGAGTCGCTGCGCGACACCGCGCTGATGCTGTCCAGCGAGATCTCGAAGATCGACAACATGGAGATCATCACCGACGGAAGCGCCATTCCGGTCCTCTCCTTCGAAGTCGTGGGCGATCCCGGATTCACCGTCTTCGACATCTCGCACGAACTGAGGGCCCGCGGGTTCCAGGTTCCCGCCTACACGATGCCGGCGAACGCCGAGGACATCGCAGTACTTCGCATCGTGCTACGGGAAGGCTTCAGCCGAGACCTGGCCTGGAAGCTCGTCATCGCGATCAAGGACGTCATCGGACGTCTTAGTGCCGGTGCGGGACACGCCGCCCAGGCCTTCTCGCACTGAGATACCCAGCGGGGCGGGGCGGGGCGGGGCGAGGTCGCCCCGCCCCGCCCCTGTCTGTGAGAGGACGTCCGATGACCCGACTGACCGACGCCGTTCGGAGCGCGCTGCGATATCTGACGATCACCGACCCGGGCTTCCTCCGCCTGCGCAACGCCGCGACCACCGTCGCGGCATTGGGCCTCGTGATGCTGACCCTCACCGGGTTCGGACATCCCGTGAGCCACGCGGTCCCGGCGGTACTCCTCGGCTCGTACGTCGCAATTCAATCCGCATCGGGAGTCAGCGATCACACACAGCGCGAACGCGTCGTCACGACCGTGTTCCTGTCGGTTCCGGCGTTGGCAGCGGTCACTCTGGGCGCCGTTCTCCTCCGGTACGGCCGGGTCGCCGGCATCGCGTTCGTCGGCGTGCTGTTCCTCGCGGTGTGGTTGCGCCGATGGGGACCCCGCGGACACGCCTCGGGAATGATCATGTACATCGCATACTTCTACGCCCTGGTTCTGCACGCGGGTATCTCCGAACTCCCCTCTCTCTATCTCGGTATCTGCACGGGAGTGGCCGTGACCATCGTCGTGCGAGTATTCCTCCTTCCCGAACGCCCTCGACGCGAGATCCGCAGCCTGGTGCGAGCACTGCGGGCGCAAACCCGTGCGGGGCTCGACGTCGTCTACCGCGCAGAAACGCCCGATCCGACTGCGCTGCAGCGAATCCTCGATCGGATCGGAGACACGGCGATGATGATCGAGGACTGGCTCGACCGCAACGACGCCGACGAGTGCGTCGGCATCTCGAATTCGGAACTCGCGAAGTTGGTCTTCGAGGCCCAGGTGTCGACCGAGGAGGCACTCGAAGTCCTGGATCAGGCCCCCACCGAAGTCCGTCATCTCGCCGCAACCGAACGGGCCACAGCGGAATTCGAGGCCGCACTGCGACCGGGCTCGTCGCGGTTCGAGGCGACCACCATCGAACGGAGCGCGAGCACAGCCGCGAAGACCTTCGACTCGTCCACCGAGGAAGGGCTGGCGGCGCTGCTCGTGGACCGGGCCGCAAGGGCACACGCGGCGCTCTCGTGCGTCGGGCGCGAGCAACCGTCGCCAGGAAGGGCAACCAGGGAACACGCGGTGGCCGGCACCTCGCGTGCCACCGGCAATGACGGCGGAGTATCCGCGAGCACACGCACGGCGATTCAGGTGGCCGTCGCGGCGAGTATCGCGACCGTGCTCGGCGAACTCGTCAGTCCGGAACGCTGGTACTGGGCTGTGCTGACGGCATTCCTGGTCTACAACGGCGCAAGCACCCGCGGCGAAGTCCTCCTGCGTGCCGGCGACCGGGTCATCGGAACGATCGGCGGGGTCGTCATCGGAATGCTCCTCGTGGCAGCGGTCGGTAACCACCCGGCAGCCCTGATCGCGCTCGTGCTGACGACCGTGTTCTTCGCCTTCTACCTGGTGTCCGTCAACTACGTGGCGATGACGTTCTTCATGACGGTGATGCTGGCCGGCCTCTACGGTCTGCTCGGCGAGTTCAGTCTCGATGTCCTGGTGGTACGGATCGAGGAGACCACCGTCGGCGCGATCGTCGGAATCGCAGCCGCCTACCTGGTACTCGCGATCGACTCACGAGACGTGCTGACGCGGGCGATCGACTCCTACCTCACCCGGTTGTCGGATCTGATCGGCGACTGCATGTCTGCCACGGCCGCACCGGACCTGATCGCGAAGGCCCGCGCCCTGGATTCGGATCTGGCGGCTGTCACCGCTGCGGCGACACCGCTGGTGCGGGATCCGATGGCACGGGGACGCACGACGGTGGTATGGCTGGATTGCCGACTGCGCGAGATCGACAGGGCCGCTCACGCACTGGTGAAATCAGCTGTCATGACGACGCAACCCGCCTCCGAAGTCGCCACCGACACGCGAACGCGAGAGGTGCTCGCAACCACGGTATGTCGTGTCCACGACAACATCGATCTGCTCCGGCGACGGAACGCCGGCGCGCGAGTCACCGTGCCCGAGACACCCCCGGAATCGCTCGCCGATGTGCTGCAGTCGCCGCCCGGGGACGGGGCGGCGGCACTCTCGGTACTACCCCCGCTCCTCTGCATCGATCGAACGGTCGTCGATCTGCTCGCCTGAGTCCGCCGGGGCGAGTCGCCGTCAGAGCAACCGCCGGCGCGCCGCGACCTCCAGCGCCTCTGCACGGCTCGACGCGTCGAGCTTGCGGTACACGTTTCGGGTGTGCGTACGAACGGTGTTGAGCGACAGGTGCAACTGCTGGGCGATCGCACGTAGCGGCTTGCCGGTCCGCAACTCGGCGAGAATGACCTTCTCGGATCGGGTCAGCCCGGGATTGCGCCCCTCGTTCGATTCCACGAGTTTCGCCTGCACGTGGTCGAGGAAGGCGCGCGTGTGGTCGGCGCCCGGGGGGAGCCCGGCGAGCAGTTCTGCGGCATCGCCGGCGCTGTCGACGAAGGGGCTGACGATCCCGTTGGGTTCGGCGAGTTCGAGTGCCCGACGCACCGCCAGTGCGGCCTCGGCAGACCGGTTCTCGCGATGTGCCACGACGGCACTCAACATCGAGGCGCGCACGCCGAGCGGGGGATGCAGGAACTCCGACGCCTCGAGGACCGAGTCCAGCAGGTCGCGTGCGGATGCCGAGTCCCCCTGCGCGACGGAGATCATCGCCCGAGCCACCCGGACGTCGGGGTTCTCACCGAACACCCGATGCGCCGTGTCGACGACCTCGCCGGCAAAGGCCGGCCGTCCCGCATCCAGCAGAACCGCGACAGCCGGGGTAACGAAGGTGTTGCTCAGCCCTGCCTGCGCGCCCCGGGTGAGCATGCCGATCAGGGACCGACCGACCGCGTCTGCGTCGTCGACGGTCGGGATCGGACTGCGCCGAGCCTCGAGAATCGCGAACGCGACCTCCGCGTGACCGCCCGAGACTGGCGCGGTGGTCCCGTCGGGACGCTGATGCAGGCCAGGGCCGAACACCAGCGCGTACACAGGACTGTCGTCGGGCAACCCTTCACACCGGAGATACCTGTCCATGCAGACCGCAGCCACACACTGGAAGGCGTCGATGCGGTCGAGCTGAGCATGATCGACCGCGTATTGCAGAGCGTGCTCCGCGCGTGTCGTCATCGTCACGAGATCGCCACGAATACCCGCAACAATGGAGAGCCTTGCCAGGCAGCGCAGCACGAGCCGGGGATGGGCGCCGATGTCGGCGAACGCGAGTGCCTGCCGGAGTAGCCGTTCACTGCCGATGAGATCGCGCGTGAACATACAGACGGCGGCACGTTGAATGGTCACGTAGCAGTCGAGATCGGCGATGCCCGTTGCAATCTGCAAATCGGAAAGGACATCCCCATCGGTCGGCATGGGCTGCCCTGAGAGCACTGCGATCTCGACGCCCAGTGCCGCCGCGAACGCCTTGGCGATCTCGGGGCGAAGCGCCACCACATCCGCGGCGAACGCGGTGCTGTGATGCGCCCGGGCAGCGTCGGCGTAGTTCCGCTCGAGCGCCTCGAGCGACCGGACGAGACGGACACCCCGCTTGTCGCTGTGTCGCTCGCCGAGCAGCTCGAGGATTGCAGCACCCTGCCCGTCGAAAACCGCCGTGACTCCGTGGCTGTACACGAAGTCCACGATCGCCAGATCGTCTCCGGCAGCGAGGAGATGTTCGACCGCGGCAATCGGCTGCCGCGATCCCGCGAACCAACTCCCTGCCGCCGCGTGCAGTCGGGCCAGGCGGTCCGGATCGGTGACGCGCAGCTTCGACCGGACATGCGCGCGCAGGAGCGGGTGCCACGCGTAGGTCAGGCCGTCGGCGGAGGTGAAGCGCTGGATGGGCACGCAGAATCGTTCTCGCTCGGCGAGCGCCAGATCCACGTTCGCGTCGTCCAGACAGGCCGCGAGCTCGGGGCTGAACCGGTCGACGATGCTGGTCGACTCCACGAACCGCAGGAGGTGGTCTGGCAACGCCGAGACCGTTTCCCCCACCACGTAGTCGGAGAGCGGCTGCGGGTATCGGAGAACGTCGCCAACCCCGCTCGGGACATCACCCACGGCACTGATCCGGATCGCCGCGACACGCAGCGGGACCGCCCAACCTGCGGTCAGGTCGAGAACCGCATCGAGTTCCTGCGTCGAGAGTTCGCACCGGTTCTCGGCGAAGATTGCCGCCGCTGCATCGCGATCGAGCGCAAGATCCTCCCAACCGATCACGGTCAGAGAACCATCCGCGATGTATTTCACCCACGGCAACTCGGGCGGGTTCCGTGCTGCCAGGATCACCGTCATGTTCGGCGGCGCCGCGTCCAGTAGGCACGCCAACTTCCGGAGAGACTCCGGGGCCTTGAGTACGTGGGCATCGTCGAGAACCAGGACAGCGGATCGGCCCGACTCTCGCACCGAACGCAGGCAGTCGAGAACCGAAACGTCCTGCAAGTTGGTATCGGGCAGGACGAGCGAGACGAGGCAACGCAGTGCCGCACCCAGTCCGGCTTCCAACACCTCCGGATCGTCATCCGCGGCGTCGAGCGTCACCCACGCGACGGCGGGCCTCTCATTGCCACCGGGGCCGGCGAGCCAGTCGCCCAGTAAGGCCGTCTTTCCGGTACCGGCGGGCGCACAGAGCAGAACCCTTCCCGGCACCGCTCCGGCAACCACTCCGTCGAGCAAGACGTACAGGTCGCGATGGGGCTGAACCGTCACCGATAATCGCCGCGGGAGCGGGTCCGGTCCTTCCTCGGTCGTTCCCTCGGTCGAGCGCGAGGCCACGTCATCGGACGCCGTGCGATTCGAAACTTGCTGCGCCACAGCACTCCTCCGCTCGACCCGACTGCACACCCCGACAGATGAGTCTTACCAGACATTTCGGTCATCCAAGCAACGATCAAGATCAACTGTGAGCGAGGCCGCACCCGGAGGAAAAGACCGACAGCCGTCGCCTCCTGCCCGAACCTTGCCGGGACCATACCGCGCAAACCCGGGCGTCAGCGGATAGACAACCGTGCCGCCGAGGCCGTGTCGTCACAGCCCCGACGGCACCCTGTGCAGCGGCGAACTACATGTCGAGACCGAGATCGAGGACCGTCACCGAGTGCGTGAGAGCACCGACGGCGAGGAAGTCGACGCCGGTCGCGGCGTACTCGGCTGCGACATCGAGGGTGAGCCCACCCGACGACTCGAGCTTGGTCTGCGGCGCGAGGGTGTCGCGGCGCTGTACCGCGATCTGCGTCTGCCAGAGCGGGAAGTTGTCCAGCAGAACGAGGTCGACCCCCTCGGCGAGGACCTCGTCGAGTTGGGCGAGGTTGTCGACCTCGACCTCGCACTCGATGTCGGGCGCCGCCGCACGAACGGCATGCAACGCAGCGATGACCGAACCCGCGGCGGCAACATGGTTGTCCTTGATGAGCGCGGCATCGCCGAGACCCATCCGGTGGTTGACGCCGCCGCCGACCCGCACCGCGTACTTCTGCAGTCCCCGCAGCCCGGGCAGGGTCTTACGACTGTCGCGAATCTTGCACTCGGTACCGGCCACCGCGTCGACCCATTCGGACGTGGCGGTGGCAATGCCGGACAGGTGACACACCAGGTTGAGCATGGTCCGCTCGGCGGTGAGCAGCCCCCGGGTGGGAGCGCTGACCGTGAGCACCGCGTCACCGGGCTGGATGCGGGTGCCGTCGGCGACCCGCCCCTGAACCTCGTAGTTTCCGGCGCCGATCACCTCGTCGAGCACCGTCAAACCCACGTCGACGCCCGCCACCGTGCCGGCCGCCCTGGCCACCACGGACGCAGTTGCGACAGCCCCTTCGGGAACGGTCGCCGCGGAGGTGACATCCGGGCCGTACCGCAGATCCTCGTCGAGTGCGGTGCGCACCAACGTCAAGGTTTCCTGCGGATCGAGTCGCTCCAGCGTGGTCATCGTGCTCCTGTCGATTGCAGTTCGGATAGTTCCAGTTCGCCGTCGCGCCCGATACGGACCGGGATGCTGCGGCGGTAGTCGTCGGATGTCTCGGGGTAGTCGGTCCGAGTGTGGCAACCCCGGGTCTCACGTCGCGCGGACGCGGCCAGCACGAGCGCCGACGCCGCGACCGTGAGCGCGGTGTCTTCGAGGGCAACGCCGTTGCCGGCCACCGCGACTCCACTTCCTGCCAATTCGGCTGCCGCGGAAGACAGTCCGTCGCCGTCACGCACCACCGACGCGTGCGCCGTCATGAGCGCCTGCACCCGTTCGCGCGGGGCATGCCGCCGGAACGGCAGCAGCAGGTCGTCCGCCTCCACGGACAGGTCGGCACGCTCGGCCGCCGCCAGGCCCACCCGCTCGCCGACGACCAGCCCTTCGAGCAGGCTGTTCGACGCGAGCCGGTTGGCACCGTGCAGTCCCGTACGAGCCACCTCACCGGCCGCGTACAACCCCGGCACCTCGGTGCGTCCGTGGACGTCGGTGACGACACCACCGCACGAGTAGTGCGCGGCCGGGGCCACCGGGATCAACTGCTCGGTCGGATCGATTCCCGCGGCCAGACACGACGCGGTCACTGTCGGGAACCGGCTCACGAACCCGGTCAGGTGCCGTGCGTCGAGGTAGACATGATCGGTGCCGGACTCACGGAGCCGTCGAGCTATGGCACGTGAGACGACGTCGCGCGGCGCCAGGTCGCCCTGTGGGTGCACGCCGTCGGTGACCGAACGCCCATCGGCGTCCACCAGTCGCGCGCCCTCACCACGGACCGCCTCGCTGATGAGCGGGCGCCGGCCGACGCCGCCCGGCGCGAACAGGACGGTGGGGTGGAACTGTACGAACTCGAGATCGGCCACGGAGGCGCCCACCTCGAGCGCCAACGCGATACCGTCACCGGTGGAGCCGGACGGATTGGTGCTGCACGAGTACAACTGCCCCAGCCCGCCGGTCGCGAGGGCCACGGCCGGTGCATGGATGACGCCCAGTCCCCTGTCCGACAGCACGATCAGGCCGGTGACGCCCCGGCGGTCGGTGGTGACGCGCGCCGCGGCTGCCCCGAAGAGCACCGGTATTCCGGCCGCGTTCAGCGCCCGCTGGACTTCGGCACCGGTCGCGTCGCCGCCCGCGTGGACGATGCGACGGGTGCTGTGCCCGCCCTCGCGGGTACGCGACACGGCGCCGTCCGAGCCCATGTCGAACACCGCGCCCAACGCCGTGAGCGCGGTGAACGCCTCCCGTCCCGCGGACACGATCGATCGGACCGCGACCTCGTCGCACAGCCCCACACCGGCAACGCAGGTGTCGCCGGCGTGCGAGTCCACCGAGTCGGTGCGGGGATCGCCCACGATGGCGATCCCACCCTGCGCGTACTGCGTGGCGGTGTCGGTCGGGCCGCCCTTGCTCAGCACGAGAACCCGGAGTCCCTGTTCGGCCGCCACCCGCGCGGCCGTCAGCCCGGCGACGCCACCACCGACGACGACCAGATCTGCGCGCGCCTCCCACACGACGCCGTCACCCCCGGATCCGGCGACCACTACTCCCCGCCGCCGGGGTTCCCGATCTCGATCATGCGCTGCACGGACTTTCGTGCGCGCTCGGCGACGTCGGGAGCGACGTGGACCTCGTCCTTGCCCTCGACGAGGCAGCGCAGCAGTGCGGCCGGGGTGATCATCTTCATGTACGGGCACGACGCGCGATCGTTGACAGCCTGGAAGTCGACGCCGGGCGCCGCCTTGCGCAGCTGGTGCAGCATGCCGACCTCGGTCGCCACGAGGACCTGCTTGGCACCGGTCTCGCGGGCAGCGTCGAGCATGCCGCCGGTCGAGAGGATCTTGACCTTGTCCTCGGGCACGAAGCCCTCACCCGCGAGGTAGAGCGCCGATGTGGCGCAGCCGCACTCCGGGTGGACGAACAGCTCGGCGTCCGGGTGGCTCTTCGACTTAGCGGTGAGCTCGTCACCGTTGATGCCGGCGTGCACGTGGCACTCGCCCGCCCAGATCAGCATGTTCTCGCGGCCCGTCACTCGCTTGACGTGCGCGCCGAGGAACTGGTCGGGAAGGAACAGCACCTCCCGGTCGGGGTCGATCGAGGCGACGACGTCGACGGCATTGGACGACGTGCAGCAGATGTCGGTCAGGCCCTTCACCTCGGCGGTGGTGTTGACGTACGACACCACCAACGCATCGGGGTGCTCGGCCTTCCACTCGCGGAGCTGATCCGCGGTGATCGAGTCGGCGAGCGAGCAGCCGGCCCGCTCGTCCGGGATCAGCACCGTCTTCTCGGGGCTGAGGATCTTGGCGGTCTCGGCCATGAAGTGGACGCCGCAGAAGACGATCGTGTCCTCGGGCGCCTCGGCCGCGATCCGCGACAGTGCCAGCGAGTCGCCGACGTGATCGGCGACGTCCTGGATCTCGGGCAGCTGGTAGTTGTGCGCCAGCAGGGTCGCGCCGCGCTCCTTGGCGAGGCGGCGCACCTCGGCGGCCCACTCGGGTCCGGCCTCGACGCCGGTGTACCCACCGGGGCCGTCCACGATCCGTCCCGTGCCATCGGCCCGCAACGGCGGAATCGTCGAAGTCATGGCCACTCCTTCTTCGCGAAGCTCGTTCGTAGCTCCGTCACTACAACCCGGGCGGGCTGGCCCGAATTTCCGAAATCGAGGTTTTCGACTTAGGATCGAAAACATGTCACATGGTAGCACCGTCCACGAAGTGCTCACCGCGGTGTTCCAGGTTCGACCGGCCCCGGAAACCATCGCCGCAGGTGACGGCCATCACGGAACGAATTGCTGCCGCACGGACGAACTGATGGTTCTGCTGTGGCAGCGCGCTCTCGATCCACAGAAGGGCACCTGGTCGTTGCCGGGCGGCACCCTGAGGGACGACGAGGACCTCAAGACGTCGGCCCGGCGTCAGCTCGCCGAGAAGGTCGATGTCCGCGAGGTAGCCCATCTGGAACAGCTGTCAGTGTTCAGCGACCCCCACCGGGTTCCCGGGAATCGCCGGATCGCCTCGACCTACCTGGGCCTGGTCCCCCTCCCCGCCGATCCGCAGCTGCCACCCGACACCGCGTGGCACCCGGTGTCCGCGCTCCCGGCAATGTCGTTCGACCACGGAACGGTCGTCGAGCACGCCCGGATGCGACTGGCCGCGAAGCTGTCGTACACCAACATCGCGTTCGCCCTCGCTCCGGACGAGTTCTCGATGTCCACGTTGCGTGAAATCTATTGTGCAGCACTCGGTTACCAGGTCGACACGACGAACCTCCAGCGGGTCCTGACCCGACGCGGCGTCATCACCGCGACCGGCAACACCGCGCCGTCCGGACGCACCGGCGGCAGGCCGGCCGCCCTCTACCGCTTCACCGACACCCGACTGCGGGTGACCGACGAGTTCGCGGCCCTGCGGCCGCCGGTCTGAGCCCGACCGGTGAGTGACCGGCCGGCGACGATCACCGGCCCGGGCCTCACGACACTTCCAGGTATTCGACGCCAACGTCGTCGCCGCCGGCCTCAGTCGACGTCTCGAATCTCGAGGTCTCCGAGGTCCGAATGCCGGTCCCGCAGCAGCGCCCGCATCAGGTCCTGCTCGACTTGATCTCGCCCATCGTCATTGAGTCTGGACATGCTCGTCGAGGAAACGTTGCGTCATCTCGGCAATCGCCGCCGCGTGGGCATGGAACAGGTAGTGATGGCCGCCCATAACCGTGACCTGCTGGATCGCCGGGTTGCTGATCGAGGCGCGGTGCGCGGACTCCCATTCCGGCTCCACCTCGAGCGAGGACGCGGCGAGGATCGACAGCGCCGGTAGCGTCGACGGGAACACGGCACCCTCGGCCGTTTGCACGTTCTCCGCCCCACGGGCCATCTCATCCAGCACGGTCGGGTTCAACACCCACGAGTACGCACGCAGGTACAGGTCCTGCTGGTCCGGGGTGTACTCGTCCGCGTCGCCGAGACTCTCCCGGTAGTCGGCCACCAGCCCCAGGTAGTCGGTGCTCCTGTCCAGGGCGATCAGGTCTCGGGTGCCGCCGACAGCGTTGACGCCGGCCATCCAACGCGGCCACTCCGGGGCGCCCTGGGCAGCGTCAGAGGTGTAGCGCTCGTCGTCCAGGCCCACCACTGCGGCGACCTCGTCCGGGTGGTCGGTGGCCCACCACATCGCGTACAGACCCGAAACCGAATGGGGCATCAGAACATAGGGTCCGTCCAGCCCCAATTCCCGGAGAGCGGCCCGGGTCTCGTCGACGATCGCCTCGCTGGTGCGTGGGGCGTCGGTTCCGTCGCTCAACCCCAGCCCGAAGGGCTCGACCGTGACAACCGTGTTCTGCTCCGCCAAGCGCCGGGCCAGCGGGGCGAAGCCGAGGATCGGTTCCGGCGTGGCCAGGCCGGGCATCAGGACGACGGTCCGCGGTCCCGAACCCTGAACCGCGACGCTCATCCGATGCCCGTCCACCTCGACATACCGGTGGCCGGAGCCGACCGCCTCCTCGATGGCCGCCTTGTCGCGCGGGGTCTGCCACCAATGAACAGATGTCGAAATCGCAATAGCAACAACAACTACCGATACCAAACCGACGAATATCCATAGCACCACTCGAAATAGCCTGCGCCGTGGCTTCGGAAGCGCCGAATCCACTGCGCCACTCGGCTGATCGCCATGAGTTTGCATTCCCGAATCCACGTCGACGCTAGACGGATCCGGCCTCCCCAGTGTCCCCATGCGACCAACCTAACCGACGCAGCCAACGCAACCGAGCGGTTTACTACAATGCGTAGTAAAATGGCCCTTGGAGTTGCAACAGGCCTGGGCGGCGTCGCCTGAGTCGCCAGTCGAGCCACAGTAGCCGGTGGGTCTTATCCGCCGTGCCTGTGCCGAGTTCGGCGTGGTCGGTGGTGGTGTACTCGATCGGAAACCATGCATCGGCCTCGATCTGGGCAATGGCGGCCCGATCCTTGGGGTCGAGCCGAACAGTGACCGAGACGTCCGCGCCGCCCTTGATCGCCGCCCCAACTGTCACGTGCCCGTAGAACGCCGAATCGGCGCGCGCAGCAGTATGTGGCTGGGCGAGCCCGGGGGTCCCAGACGGCGAACCGAAACGAGAGCCTCGGCCACGATGCGGGTGAGCTCCACGCGGCGAGCCGCAGGCGCCCTTGCGTAGACGCTGCGGGGCGATCACCGGTGCGGCATGTTCGGTGGTGATCGTCGCGAACAGTGCGTTCAAGCCGCGAACACCGGAGTACCCGTAGCCGGAGCCCTCCTTCTTCCTGTGTCCGTGGACGTCGATGGCAACGTCGGAGCATCGCCGGCGATGTCGAGAGGATGCTCGACGATCACCGGTCACCCACCGCTCCGGCTCGCCGATCCGCGGCGAACACCCCGCACGCTCGGGCAACCGGAAACTCGAACGGGCACTGTTCCTGTCGGCGGTCGCGACCCTGCACGACCCGACCAGCCGCGCCTACTACGACCGCAAACGCGCCGAAGGCAAGCGCCACAACGCCGTCCTGATCTGCCTGGCCCGCCGCCGCTGCGACGTCCGGCACGCCACTCGGCGGTGTGTGGCTCCGTCGGAGAGAGATACACCCGCATGGCGGCGACGAGACGCTGGGAGTCATCGCGCAACCCGAACGCGGTCACGTCGGGCTGCGTCAGCTCGCTCACCAACTCGTCGAGCGACTGCATCAACGGGGGAAAATTCACATCGTCGTGGGCCTGCGCCTCAGTCACGTACGTAGCCCGCTGCAACGTCAGCAGCTCGCCCGCGTCCCCACCCGACAGCGTCACAACGGATTCCATGCGTATCGACTATTCCAGGTTCTAACGGACCGTGGTGTCCGCCCGAGCAGTTGACACCGACATAGGGACACCCACCCGCACCCGAACCGGATGCAGGGGCCGTTCCGTGCCGCGCAAACGGCTCGACGAGACTGACGAGCGGGACCGGCCCGCTAGCTTCGGGCCGGTCCCACCCGCATCAGATCGGATCGAACAACAGGGCCCCCGCATCGTGCTCGGCAGGGCGGACCGCGATCCCCTCCCGCTCCACACCCGTGAGCCCCGCATCAGACGGAGCCACCAGCGAATCAGCCAGGTCCGGACGCCCCGGCTGCCTATCGTGGCTCTCCATGAGCCAGAAACGAGGCCGCATCGCTGCGGCGGTGCTCGCTACGGTGGCAGCAGCGCCACTCAGCAGCTGCGCCACCAACGTCGACGTGCCCGACACCTTCAGTGCCACTGTCACGTTCACAGGAAACGCAAACCACGCCTCAACCGACACCGGCAAATGCACCTTCGAGAACGGCCACGTCACCCCGCACGACCTCGCGATCATCACCAGCGGCACCGCCACCACCACAACAACAGCAGCACTACAACTCGACACCATCACCCAACACCCAGACGGAACAACCATCTGCACCTACACAGCACACTTCAACGCCATCCCCGCAAACCAGCCCCGATACGAACTCACCCTCAACACGTTCACACAACAAACCTTCACCGCCGACAACCTCAAAAAAGGTGCCACCTACCAACTCACCGGCGGCACATAACTGCCCGCCAGCCCCGAGCGGAGCAGGCCATCCCCGCAGGTCGCGCACGAAAAAGGGCCCCCACACCCGAAGGCGGATTCCAGCGGTCGTCGCAACACCACGGGACTGCTGCAAGATCGGGTGACAGGTTCGGTCACGCAGCCTGAGTGGCTGGTGTGGTCATGATGGTCTCGTATTCGACGGGTGAATCGCCCCGGTGAGTCCGGAGACTTCATCTCTTGTGAAGGATGGAGTCATGTCAGGTTCGAGGAAGTACCCGGCCGAGCTGCGTGAGCGGGCGGTGCGAATGGTCGCCGAGGTGCGCGGCGAGTATTCGTCGGAGTGGGCGGCGATCGAGTCGGTTGCCGACAAGTTGGGCATCGGGTCGGCGCAGACCCTGTTGAACTGGGTTCGTCGCGATCAGGTCGACGCGGGGAAGCGTCCCGGGGTGACCAGCGAGATGGCCGAGGAACTCCGGAAGCTCCGAGCTGAGAATCGAGAACTCAAGCGCGCCAACGATATTCTGAAGTCTGCATCGACTTTCTTCGCGGCGGAGCTCGACCGCCGCAATCGGTGATCGTTGACTACATCGACGAACATAAGCAGGAGTACGGCATCGAGCCGATCTGCCGCGTGCTGACCGCACATGGCTGCAAGATCGCGCCGTCCACCTACTACGACTTCTGTGCCCGCCGGCGGCTGCCGTGCAGGCGTCAGATCCGTGACGAGGAGCTCAAAGTCGAGATCGCCCGTGTTCACCGGGAGAACTACTCGGTTTACGGCGCCCGGAAGGTGTGGCTGCAATGCCACCGGGAGGGCATCGAGGTGGCTCGCTGCACGGTCGAACGCCTGATGGGCGGCCTCGGTCTCGAGGGAGCCCGCCGCGGCAAGACCAAACGCACCACGATCGCCGATCCCCAGGCGGGGCGGCCGGACGATCTGGTGCAACGCCAGTTCTGCCCGGAGGCGCCAAATGTGTTGTGGGTAGCGGACTTCACGTACGTGTCGACATGGTCCGGCTGGGTGTATGTGGCGTTCGTGATCGATGCGTACGCCCGCCGAATCGTCGGGTGGCGCACCGCGACCACCATGACCTCGCAGCTGGTGCTCGACGCGATCGAACACGCGATCTGGACCCGGCATCGCGAGGGCATCGACGATCTGTCCGGGCTGATTCATCACCACGATCGCGGGTCGCAATACACGTCCATCGCCTTCACCGAGCGACTCGTCGACGCCAGCATCGATGCCTCGATCGGCGCCACCGGCAACAGCTACGACAACGCGCTCGCCGAATCGATCAACGGCCTCTACAAGACCGAACTGATCAAGGCCCAGGGGCCGTGGCGGACCGTTGACCAGGTCGAGGTCGCCACTCTCGAATGGGTCGACTGGTTCAATCACCGGCGGTTGTACGAACACTGCGGCGACCTGCCGCCGGCCGAGTATGAAGCCCTCTACTACCGTGATCACCGAACTCAGCCCGTCGCTGAGTTCTCAAACTCGTAAGTCTCCAGACATGCCGGGGCGATTCAGGGATTCAGGGGGTCAATTTGCCGAGCCTGGCTTGGCGTCGGCGGCGGTGGTAGGTCCGTTCGATCCAGGTGACGATCGCGATCCGAAGGTCGTTACGGGTCG